>JBDSPM010000374.1:0-9967 GCA_039930325.1 Saprospiraceae bacterium | reverse complement strand
ATGATTATCCGAAAGACAAAACCAGGCTTGCCATGCCCCCGATCGTGAGCGTTTTATTAGCAGCGATTTTCTTTTTAGTGTACCGGCTCATTCTTGGAAAATTAGGTATCCCTTTCACGGCAGGATTTGTGGCAGGCTATGCTTCTTACTTATGCGTTCATTACTCAGTGCATGCCTTTCCGCCACCTAAGAATTTTCTCAAGATATTATGGATCCATCATGCACTTCATCATTATCAGCAATCAAACGCTGCATATGGTGTGTCATCCCCGCTATGGGATCTTTTCTTCAAAACTATGCCCGAGAAAAAGGGATTTAATGTGAAGACGAAGACGGGGTATATTGATGACAGGCAGAACCTGGCATAGTATTCAATTTGTTTCCCCATCGAAATTTTTAAAATTTCCATTCTTCACTCTTCATTCTTCACTCTTCACTCTTCACTCTTCACTTTCTCACATTCCAGCGAGGTCCATGTACGTATTGGGCAATAGTCCATATTTTTTCTTAAAGCATTTTGTGAAATAGGACGGGCTGCTAAAACCAGATTGAAAAGTGACTTCCGCAATCGTTGATCCGGCCCGCTTCATCAATTCCTTCGCCCTGTGAAGGCGGAATTCTTTCAGCAGATTATGGGGGGAATAACCGGTCAATGAAAGTGTTTTGCGGTAAAGCTGGGAGGTACTTAAGGCCATCAGGTGGCTCAAATCATCCATTGTAAATTCAGTATCCTGCCATCTTTCTTCGAGGAAAGAAAATAACTTCTCAAGGAAAGATTCTTCAGAAGCTGTGAGACGTGCGATCTGATGTTCATCATAACGAATATGCTCTCGTCCTGCAAGTTCCTTTACTACTGAACTTATAGCTACCTGAAAATCCTTTGTCAATGACCCAAGGATAGTGGCAAGCTGAATGGTTTCGCCAAAGATCTTTTCCATCCTGCTCACAGGCTCACCGGCATGCAGGCCAATATGCAATGTTGCACTACCCTGTGACAAATCTTTCAGCAGATCCGAAATCGTCATCGCACATCGGATAGCGTGACCGGCAGACACAAAAGAGGCAACACAATCGGTTCCGCCGAGTTTGACTTCGGAGCCATCATGTGAGGCCAGTTCTTTTTGAATGATGTAATACTGGTTTCGTAGGTGGGCACTGGCTTTTTCCTTTCCCATTTTGTGTTCGAGGAGTATAGGATCCGACATCAGGATGACCATCACGATGCGAAGAGATTCTTCGCTGAACACGTGGAGTCCATCTACGACAAGGGTAGCATTTTCAGGATCATGTATCCGGCCTAGAAATGCTTCTACCAGTGAATCATTGACTTCGATGATCTTATGCGGTATCAGGCCATGGGCATTCCGGTGCATCTCACTGACAGCTGCTTTGTTGGGCGCGTCGATAAGACAGAAGACGGTGCCGCGCTTCTCGTCTATCCAGTAGGTCATACAATTGCAGCGATGATCTCCCTGGATCATCAGATCGAGTCTATGAGCTTCTGCTACATCGCGGGCTTTGACGCCCGGAAGAATATGCAGGTCCATGTATAATGGCATTTAAAAAGCAACTTAAGAAGAGGAACATTCAACCTTCTGTCTTGTGAAAATAACAGGAATTTCCGGACTCATGTTGCCGGGCTATGCCTGAAAATTACCATCATCTGACTGATTTGAGATAGGTGGCTGCAATTGAGCAGGCCTAGTTTTGCTTTATCAATTTAGTTCATCAAACTTAAAAACACAATAACATGAAAAGTATGATTCAATTTCGATTCGCCCTTTTGGGTTTGTTCCTGATGGCCACATTTTCGGTGATGGCACAAAAAAACTCATCCTCAGAACCTGTAAAAACAAGCAACATGAAAACGTATCTTATTGAAAGGGATATCCCCGGCGCCGGCGCCTTCACCGCCGAACAGTTAAAAAACATTTCTATTACTTCCTGTGGAGTGCTCGACAAGATGGGTCCACAGATCAAATGGCTGCAGAGTTATGTGGTGGATGACAAAATCTTCTGTGTATATCAAGCTGAGAATGAAGACCTCATCCGGGAGCATGGAAAAAATGGAGGATTTCCTGTGACGAAGATCATGGAGATCGAGAATACGATCAGTCCTGCAACAGCGAAAGGGAATTGATTGAAACACAAAGCGAAAAAGGGGTCGGATGTGCTGGCCCTTTTTTCATTTCATCCACCTTGGAGATTTGAAAAAGGGTCTACTTGCGTAAACCCTTGTCTGTGAAGCGCCCCCTCAAGGACTTAAATCCCGCAGTACTGAGGGGATCTACGGATTAATCCCGCTATACAGCGGGAGCGCTCTAACCAATCGCGAATTTTGTTTTTATATAATCGACTAACCCTGATTCAGAAGAAACTCTCCTTAGAAATTCCCGTGGTTTTTTCTTTAGATATTTTTCAGCTAACATTGCTTGGGACCGGGTTTCAAATGAAATGAAAGCATGCAATTTCCAAGGCCGATATTTTGAAGTAAAAGTTCCGACTCCTATTTCATTATGTTCATTCAAACGCTTCTCCAAATTGGAAGTAAAACCCACATAGTAGATGTCAAAACGAGGTGAGTAGAGTATGTAGGTGAAAAAAGACATAAAAAAAAGGGACCCTTTTGAGTCCCTGCGGCGCCCCCTCAAGGACTTGAACCTTGGACCTACGGATTAACAGTCCGGCGCTCTAACCAACTGAGCTAAGGAGGCAATATTTCATTTTTTTCCTTTTCAGATGGTTAGCCGAGTCTGACCTACGGATTAATCCCGCAATACTGCGGGAGCGCTCTAACCAACTGAGCTAAGGAGGCAATTTGGGACGGCAAATATAGAAGTTTTTTAGCTTAAGGGAAATAATGCTTATTATAGGGGCGAATGATCTGATTTTCAGGTGATTAAATTTGTATTTTGATCAGACAAAAGAAAGGAGTCAAATGCCGATTTTTGACTGATACGATTGCCTTATCTTTAGGTAATCCCCTTTCCAATGAATCCATAATCCTTAAATCTCAATTCTATGAAAATTGTAAACCTGTCATTTTTTATAGCATTCGTACTGATGATCTCTATCGGATGTGGCAAAGATGAACCTGTACATCATGTGATCGTCGGAGAATGGACAATGACCGAGACACATTGTAATGATGGTGTTATATTACATGATGTCCTTGGTCAGGAGGAAATCCAGACTTTCTCCTACCACGGAACAGAATATAATGCAACAACAACCTTTACCGAAAATCCGAATCAATTTTTTTCTTCCGGATATTACAAATACGAATACACAACCACTTATTTAGGCGACACAGAAACGACCATTTTACAATCTGATGCGATACTCGGAACGGGTCAATGGTCTATTGAAGACGATACATTATTTCAGACACAAGCGGGAAATATGAAAGAATTCGTGATACTTGAGCTGAATGAATCAAAAATGCGCCTGCGCCTTGACCTTAATACGACTGAAGGAGGGCTGCCTACTACCGGAACCGTATTCTTAAATTTTGAAAAGAATTAAAATTTCACCAAGGACACAGGCACAGATCTTTTCCTATCAACTAACCTCCAGGGATTAGTGTTCGTTCAGGATACTATTTTCATTCACCTGATTTCGAGAATTAAAAGTGATTCTGTAGAATCAGGTCATTTTGATAAGATATGAATTTTGTTAGAATAGTTTGCTAAATTTAGTTTGATCCCATCCACAATGATGAGAAAGCCTTACCTGAATCTTTTTATCAGTTTTTTGTTTTTGAATCATGCTGCATGTCATGCACAGCCACATCCGGAACTTCGAGGTTCGATCTGGACAGATAAGGATTGGAAGCGAATGGTGTATCTCATCCAGCCTAATCATTTTTCTGAAATCGCTGCAGATTATCTCGGACAAGTCATTGATTCTTCAATGATAGATGAAGATGGCTTTTTTGCTTTTCGACATATTCCTGTTTTGAAGGAGAAAACACTTGTGCTATTTGTTGTACAGGAAAATGGAGCGCGTTTTCCGAATCATCTGATGAATGAGAGGCCAACTGACGCGAATTACATGCCCATGGTATTATCGAATCAGGATCGGATTACAATTTCAGCAGACATCACTCACTTTCAAAAAACATTCACAGTCAATGATGACTCAGGAGACAACAAAATTATGCTGGCCCTGAGAGACACAAACATAGCTGCCTTCCAAAAATTTCTTAATTCTCCTGTGAAACAGGATGAAGATTCGCTATTATTGGAAAGAGAAAGGGCATATCGAAACTATCTGACAGTTCTTATGCAATTTGTGGACAGTACCAAATATTTAGAAGCTGCATTGGTGGCCATACGATGGATTAGTCCGACAGGAGATTTTGAAAGAGATCCGGAATTCCTGATAAGGCAATGCGAAAAGTGGAGTAGTCTTTCACCACAAAATACGTTTGTTAAAGAATTATGTAATGCGGCTGCAAAAAATAAGCTTCCTGTTTTGATTGGCGATCGCATACCGGACATCACGCTGCCAATGGCAAATGGAGATACATTGATGCTATCTACACAAATGGGAAGTTCACTGACCATACTTGACATTTGGGCTTCCTGGTGTGCCCCATGCAGAAAAGAAAACCGCGAAGTACTGGCTCCGTTATTTACTACCTACAAAAACAAAGGTTTTCAGATCATTGGATATTCAATGGATTCCAATGATGCTGCCTGGAAAGAGGGAATAGCAAAAGATGGTGTGACATGGCCTCAGGCTTCTCATCTGCAAGGAGATACCAGTCCATTTTTAAATGCATTGCGCATCACGACTATTCCGGCAAATTTTATTCTCGATCACGATGGGAAGATAATAGCGAAGAATTTGTTCGGGGAAGAGCTGTCTGCATATGTGAGGGAGTTCTTTCAGCGGTGATATGATGCCGGATTATGGGATGCCAGATGCCGGACTCTAGACGTTAGATGCTAGTCGCCTCGAGCTCTCTTCGATGTTTTGCCCCTCAGGGACAAGGAGAGATTTTTTGTTATCATATGTTACCGACCTGTAGCCCCTCTGGGGCTGTTAAGCCACCGTGAAATGGCTAATGAAATCAGGCCATCTCCTATCTGGCAACAATCTGGCATCTTTGTATCATGCGTCAGGTATCCGGCATCTAACAATCTGGCATCTATGTAACATGCGTCAGGTATCCGGCATCTAACAATCTGGCATCTATGCGTTCATACCGTGGACTGAGGCTGTGGCGAAGTCAATAAAGAAGAAGGTAGTTTAGCTTATTAAATTTCCCTCCGCATCCCACTCCGCCATCAGATCTCTCTTACTCTGATCCACACATTTCGCAAGCCAGGCAGGATCGTAGGATAAATTGTGTTTAGCCAATACATCCGAAGGCACTCCATCCCAGATATTCGCCACATTACCCTGATAAGCTAAATCTTTTAATCCCTCCTTCGAAGTGTAATATCCGGTTAATACCAGATTCCTGATCAGTGAACAGAAAGCTACACCCTGGGCTACTTCAGGTGAAGAATGTTCAGGCCAGGCGATTTCATCGAGCAAATGTTTTTGTTGTTCCGTAGTGCACATCATAAATACTTTTCCAAATAATTTTTTGGAACGATGATCCAGCCACATCATGCCTCCGCGAAGAGGCAACTGATGATCCGGTATATCCATAACAATAAAGGATATGAATTCAGGCACTCCCGCCTGTGTTGCTGAAACAGCTGATGAAGTTGCAGGCAAAATAAGATCGCATAACACAGTGATGGTAGCCAATTCATGTTCAGAAAAAATTGATGTCGCCATGACTTTGGCATCATGTTCTTTTTCTTTTGGAGTGCGGCCATAAAGACCCATTGTATCCCTGATAACTATTTTTTTATCGTCCACTTCCGGCACACAACCTGCCACCAGCAATGGCCCTGCAAGTCCACCCACCAGCATTGACTTTATCGTTTTTCTTCTGTCCATAATGCTACAGTTATTCGATTAGATGTTTTGCTTTTTAAGTTGATCAATTATATGATCACATGTTCGCCACGAAAGAGCAAGAATCGTCCATGTAGGGTTTTTATCTGCCTGCGATACAAAAGGGCCTCCATCAACCACAAATACATTCCGTGCATCATGTAGCTGTTCAAATGAATTGACCACTGATTTCGATGGGTCATTTCCCATGCGTGTTGTCCCCACTTCATGAATGATCCTTCCCGGAGCTGCCAGTCCAAAGTCATTTTCTTTACCGGGTTTCTCACCAAGCACCGTAGCCCCCATCGCATCAAATATTTCTTCAAATGTATTATGCATATGACGAGCCTGATTGCGTTCGTAATCCGTCCATGTGTAATTGAATCTCAGAACTGGAATGCCGTATTCATCCACCACATCAGGATCAATTTCACAATAATTATTCTCGCGGGCTATGCACTCTCCACGCCCTGACATGCCTACTACTGATCCATAAAACTTCTTCACATCGTCCCGCAATTGATTCCCGTATCCGCCCACTCTTTTACCAATATGTACATTCAATTCATTCGGATCAAAACCAAAGCCATAAGAAGGCATATCCATTCCTCCCCACATTTCAAGGTGATAGCCGCGTGGGAAATCAAGTTTTTTATTGTCAAGCCACCACGGTGTGTAGATGTGCATGCCACCTACACCATCTTCATTATAGATGTCCCGATCCATTAATTTCGGCATAAATGCATCACGGCTTGCACCTGTAGAATCATGTAGATATTTTCCGATCATCCCACTTGAATTGCCCAATCCATCCGGATGCTGTTTGCTTTTTGAATTCAATAAAATACGCGCGGAGCTACAGGCTGATGCTGCGAGGACGACTACTTTTCCTTTGAGTTCATATTCCATCCGGTCCTCCTTGTTGATGTAAGTCACACCTTTAGCATGGCCTTCATCATCGGTATTAACCTCCCGTACCATCGAATTGACGAAGAGGTCAATCTGTCCTCCTGATTTTTGTGCAGGGAAAATGAGACATGTACCCGCAGAAAAATCAGCATACACAGAACATCCACGATTACATTGCCCGCAGTAAAAACAAACTCCTCTATCTTTATTAATTCGTTTAGTCACCATGGACAACCTACCGGGAATAACCGGGACGCCTGCTTTCTTTGACCCTTCGATAAAATAGAGTTCATGCAACCTGGGTTTGGGTGGAGGTAGAAAAAATCCATCCGGCTCATTGGGTAAATTTTCTTTGCTGCCAAAAACACCAATCAGCTTATCAACTTTATCATAGTATGGTTTCACATCATCGTAACTGATGGGCCAGTCTTCGCCAAGGCCATCATAACTTTTGTGTTTGAAATCCCGGGGTCCGAACCGGAGTGATATCCTGCCCCAGTGATTCGTCCTTCCTCCAAGCATGTGAGCACGCCACCAGTCAAATTTTGTCCCGGGCGTATGCGTGTATGGCTCGCCTTCAATCTCCCAGCCGCCGTAGCAAGCATCAAAATCTCCGAAGGGCCGGGTTTTCGAACCTGCCCCACGCCTTGGTGATTCCCATGGCCATTTAAGTTGTGTGCGTTGTTCCGGATCGGACGGATCAAAGTGAGGCCCCGCTTCGACAACTGCAATGCTTAACCCTGCTTCACTCAATATTTTAGTGGCCATACCACCGCCGGCACCTGAGCCCACGATGATGACGTCATAGTCTTTAGATGATTTTTCGTTTTGCATTTTTTACAAGTATACCTGAGTATTCAAATTTATTGACATGGCGTACCACGAAGCACTTGCTGACCACGTAAAACAAATCCTTGACAACAATGATTTTCATGCTCCGGCCAATTCACTTCTTTCAAAATATTCCTTCATATTATGCGCTGTTTTTTCAAACAGGCCGGTTAAAGTCATTATTACGTCGCCGGATAAATCAGAACCTTCCACCGGATACAGCACAATACTCAACTTAGACTGTCCTTCCTTCACTTCTTCAATAATGTATTCAATCCCTGCAGCCAGGTCCATTTCGGTCAAGCGGATGTCTTCATAATAAATGATTTTATTTTCAAGAGGTTCAACATTTTTAGGAACCACATTGATTTTGTAATTTTCAAATACCCAGGTATGCGGCATACCAATCGCTGACATCGGAATGAAGAATTCAATTTCTTTTATTCCGTCGATATAAATCTTGTGGGAAGGAAGATCGATCAGTGCAGCAAATATATCTTTGTAATCCGCTTTGATCTCCAGTGAGGTTGAAAACAAAGCTTTAGCTGCAATATTCAATGTGGCCCGGGGAATATCCGCAATTCCTCGCCTGTATCTGTCAAGCATAGCAAAATCAAACTCGACCTTTCCGATGGAAGAATAGTTCTCCGTCAGGGGATGCCATTCCAGGTCAAGGGAATCATCACTATCGGGAATATGATTGAGGAAATTTTTAGTGATCAGGAGATATTCATCCTTGTTGATTTTATTCTTGAGGAGGCGATGGGCAATGACCATGTCAATACCGGACGCTTTGACAAATTGAGCTATTTTATTTTCTGAAATCGTGCCGTAGTGCACCACAAATTTCAATGTCAGTTTGACCACTCCTTTACAGGCGACGCACTGGCATATGCGCATGCCCTCAATAGCCTCAATTTGCTGGTGAAAGGTGGTAAATATTTTGACGCACTGATCCGTAATCTCTTTCTTGGTAGGCGGTGCCCCTTTCTTATACAATAATACAGCATCCCCCTCTATTTCAGAGACGACGAAGCTATCATCCGCAGATTGTACTATGGTTTCCAGCAGGTGCTTCAAGATAATTGAGCTGTGATTTAGTTCGGTCCTACTGACAAACTCCGTATAACCACTGATGTCGGGAATTAAAATAGTCGCATTTTCGGATGCCATAGAGTAATATAATCAGATCGGCCGAAGTATTTTTATTTTTAAATAGTTTATTCTAATTAAATATCGAACAATGGCCTACAACGAATCCCTTTCCGACCGCGTTCGCGCGATCCTCAAAGACAAAAAAATCAAATACACCGAAAAGCTTATGTTCGGCGGACTATGCTTCCTGGTAGATGACAAGATGCTGATGGGTGTTGAAAAAGAACGACTCATGGTTCGTATTGATCAGGAAGATGAACCCAAAGCTTTGAAAAAGAAAGGCGCGCGTCCCATGGACTTTACCGGCAGACCTATGAAAGGCTATCTCTTTATTGATGAGAAGGGATTTGATCTGGATGCAGATCTGGAATATTGGGTAGACCTTTGCCTCAAGTTTAATCCAAAGGCGAAGTCATCGAAAAAGGGAAAAAAGAATATCGAAAAATGAATATCAAGCGCAGCTTTTATTATTAACCGCTAATTCACGCGAATTATTCACATTACCACATTACCACATTACCACATTGTCACACAGTCACTTTTTTCACTTTTCACATGTTTGCCCCATCAAAATTTCTGCGAAATTTCTCTCCCCTGTTTTTCTCCACTGGCGTATTTCGAAAATCCTTGGGACTCCTTTCACTTTTCACTCTTCTCTCTTCACTTTTCATTTATTTCTTCATTTCTTCTACTTCCTTGATGAATTTCGCTACATGCTGATCGCTGTAGATCCCATAAGAATCCACGAGTGTTCCTTTTTCACCTCGATTAGTTTCTATCGCATAAACAATGGAACTATCATCTGCGCTTGATTCTCCTTCAAATCGATAGAAGTGTTTGATCTCTACATCTTCCGGCTTAGATGTCTTGTTTGTATCCATCGAACACAGACCATCTTCAGTGGCCTTGAATTGTACAGTATAGCCTTCTTTTTGAAGGTTATCCAGCACTTTAACCATTGAGGTCATATCTTCTTTGATGTCTTCCATTTCGATTGTATTTCGTGTAGGCTTATAACAGGTAAAGCCATTAATGGTTTTATCTGTAATCCTCGACTTGCTTTTATTGCCGCTAATTCCGCCAATTAACGCTAATTATTTTCAAACTACGCCCT
>JBDSPM010000373.1:0-4704 GCA_039930325.1 Saprospiraceae bacterium | reverse complement strand
GGATTACACGGTTATAAAACCTGTCCTGAGGGACATTTTAAATGTTCGGAGATTTCGGTTCACTTCGACTCCGCTCAGTGACCGAAAGCCAAATTCAGAATGAAGTTTCGACTTCTCTCAACTCAGAATTTTAGTAAACAAATATTATCATTCTTTTGATTGAGCGAAGCCGAAATCATTTTGAAGAATATCTTGCTGGTCGTTGAGCGGAGTCGAAACGATACGGCATAAAATTTAGCGAAGCGAAATTTATTTCCCTATTTGCACCAACGAAAGAACATCATCACCCCTGGCAAGCAACACACAATTCTTATCACCCACTTTGATTTCTTTTAATGCCCTGATATTGCCACCGGCATAAAAACCTGTCTCTTGGGGGCTGTGACATACCCATCCATCCGCAGTCCAGCTCATGATCACGCCTGTACCTGCATCGTATCTTGTAGTCTCTACTTCTGTATCAAAAAGATTTCCGGCCGTCATGACTTCAGGCTTTCCATCACCATCAGCATCCGATATTGAAAATCCAACGATAGGCGAGATCTGGGCTTCAAAAGGAAATGCCTCCCACCGATAGTCACCATCAGCTGTACCCCAGAATATTCCACTCTTGAATTCCTGAAGCTCAAGCCTTAGACTACCTTTTATTTTTTCCTTCCCGATAATATCCTGCACAGAAGCCTTCGCAAATCCATCGTAAGTTGGAAACTCTTTCGCGATGTAAGGAAGCTGCTGCGACGAACACTCTTTTCCTCTCACCGGAACTTCTTTGCCATCAAATTCTGTAGCCAACACGATGTCCGATGCTCCGTTATTATCAAAATCACTTGCAAAGACAATAAAAGGTTCTTTAGGATTAGCTTTGAATTTATTGTTCGCACCGGCATTGCCAGCCAGGATATCCATGATACCATCACCATTTATATCAGCCACCTTCACGGTGCTCCACCATCCTTTGTAAGCAGAAAGTGTTTTTGATTCTGCTCTTGTAAATTTCCCTCCATCATTGATAAACCAGGTAGGGGCCATCCATTCGCCGCAAACCAGCAAATCAGGATCACCATCTTTATCTTTATCCGCAAAAACAGCATCAGTCACCATTCCAAGATGGCCATCTTCTGAAAGCACCTGTTTAGTAACATCTGTAAAGTGGCCTTTATCATTTTTAAGAAAATAACTTCGGTCCGCATAAGGATATTTTTGTGGCGTGTTCCTGGCTCCAACAAAAAGATCAAGATCGCCATCCTTATCCCAATCCACAGCAGTCACCGCCTTTGTACTTACATTCATAATTGGCAAGCCTGTAGACAAACTAAAATTGCCGGTACCTCCATTCATGTAAAGCTTGTCATTGTATCTCGGACCACCAACAGGGAATTCACTTCCACCTTTCGCAACATACAAATCCATGTCCCCATCACCATCTGCATCAAAAAGGAGTGCGCCAAGGTCATCACAACCTGTATCCTTAGACCAAGGTTGTGCAGCTGATGCATCAAACCCACCTTTTGAATTTTGCAGATAAAGCATTCCTGATTGCCCTGAAGCACCACCTATGAAAAAATCTTCCAGCTTATCTCCATTCACATCCGCGACTGCAACCCCGGGACCTAGTGTTGAAATTTTGAAAGGCAGAAGAAGTTGATCACCAAAATCATTGTATACATTTTCCTTGTGGGTAAAAGCAGGAATGATCGATGTAGATTTATCTGACACCCAGTTGCCTTGGGTGGACACCTTGATAAACTTTCCTGTTTTCGCGATATCATCCTGGTCGATAACATGCCGGTGATTTATTTTTGGTCGTTTAATCGTGCTCACACTAAGATCAGGCCACAGGACACGCGCACTGTCCAATGATGATATTTCACCTAAACCAAAATGCAAAATGGGTTCGCTCGAAGACATAAATCCATGCACGGGATGAAAATATTGCGACTGAATCTGCTTGCCACCTGCATATAAATTGACACGGGATCCCTCAACAGGTTTTTTTGACTTGGAAGTCTTCAGTTCAAACTGGATGTAGGCATTCCCATCTTCATTGGCCTTGTTTTCATACACGAAAGCCTCAGCATCGACATTATTTACTATGACATCCAGGTCTCCATCTTTATCAAGATCAGCATAAGCGCATCCACTTGAAAAGCCCAATTGCCCAAGGCCCCACTTAGCAGCTTCATCATTAAATTTAAGATGACCATCATTGTGGAATATAAAATTAGCCATCGGAGTGCTTGGGATCATTTCCACGATTTTCATCAGGTCCGACGGTACACTTTGATTGTCAATCATGTCTTTGAATTTCTTTGCGTAGTCGCTGTTACGCACATCTCTTTTGATGCCATTGGACACATAAATATCCTGGAAGCCGTCATTGTCAGCATCCAGCATCAACACCCCCCAGCTCCAGTCGGTCTTGGCTACACCGGATAGATAAGAGATATCGCTAAAATGATTTTCACCCCTGTTGAGCTGAAGCACATTGTGCATATACTGATAATGGAATCCCTTATTGACGATGCTCCAAAATTTTTCAGCATTCATCGAAGGCATATTTGTCTTTGAACGGAAATGATTAGCACCTGCCATGTCCAGTACGAACACATCATCGAGCGCATCATTGTTGATATCGCCAATGTCGATGCCCATGGAGAAATTGGAGATGTGATTAAAATATTCATTCACTCTATTCGTAAATGTTCCGTCGCCATTATTTATATAGGCTTTATCAGGCCAGTCATAATCACTTGCTACAAAGATATCAGGCAAATGATCTCCATTGAGATCACATATTTTCAATCCAAGACCATAAATGAATGTCACCAAGCCCGCTTGCTGGGTCACATCGGTAAATTTCATATTGCCTTCGTTTCGAAAAAGCCGGTCGCTCGTGGATGGCGTAATGAAATCATTTTCATGGTCTAAATATTTGGAGCGGACCATCCTTGAATTGTTAGGCTGGTTCATTACAAAAAGATCAAGATCGCCATCGAGGTCATAATCAAAAAATGCGGCCTGTACAGAATACCCGGGATTGTCGATTCCCATTTCCTTTGCCATTTCTTTGAATGATCCGTCCTTTTGATTGATGAAGCATTGATTTCTGCGAATGTCATCGACTTCGTAAGCATCCGTTTTGCATACATAGATATCCAGCCAGCCATCTCCGTTTATGTCGGCCATCGTTGTGCCCCAGTTTACTCCTTTTCCTGCACCAACTCCAGCCCTGGCAGTCGCTTCTTCAAATACCATATCACCTTTGTTGATGTAAAGTGCATTTTGCTTCATGGTATTTGTGAAATAGAGATCCACAAGGCCATCATTATTCACATCTCCTGCAGCAACTCCTCCTCCATTGTAGTAAGAGTCCCAAATGAGATGGTTGGAGGTGCCCGATTCAGGAAGGTCATTCCTGTTTTTAACATTGGTCCTTGAGGAAGGTAGGGATACAAAGCCTGTATACTTTGATTTTTCGCTGGATGTTGTGCCGGAATCTTTCTTACAACCTGGTGTTAAAAGGCTGATAATCAAATAAGTAATTACAATGGCAACGCCTGGGAGCACTTTCATAAATATGATAATTTTCGCAAAGGTAAAGAGAAGGGGAGGATATTCATCAGATGTTAAAATGCAGAGACGTGATTAATCGCGTCTCTGCATTCTAGCACTTAATCGGGTGTCTTCATTTTACCATCTGCCCGGGCCTTTTCCAAAAAATTTAGGCTCCTCCCAATTTCTTCAGATACTTCATCGAGTTGGCTTTCGTTCCCTCAGTTGGATTAAGGGAGAGCGATTTCTTAAAGCTCTTTATAGCATTCGCCTTATCACCATTTATCGCATAGGCTTCACCAAGACTATCCCAGGCATTGGCACTTTCCGGGTGATTCTTTGTATTGAGCATCATGATATGGATCGCTTCATCATTTTTAGCCTGATTTAGAAGTTGATAGCCATAGGCGTTCAACTCAGCTTCCGTTCCCATCTTGAGCGCCTCAGTCCGGATCTGTTCAGCTTCAGTATTTTTTCCTAGTTGTTCAAGCAAACCAGATTTCACCATCAAAGTATTGTAGTTTCTCTTTTGAGCAATGGCCTGGTCTGCCCAAAGGATACCTTGCGCGGGACTCACCTTATTCTGCAATGCATAATTCGCTGCCTGATTATATCCCTCCCAGTTAAATCCGGCAGGGCCTTTCAGCTCTTCCATTGCATTGGCCATAACAATATCATCTACTGCAAATTCAATTTTTACAGGGAATTGATTGTTCTCCCAGTTCATCACAAGCTCAGCTGAATTTTTGTCCATATTGATAAAATCATACGTTAGCAATTCAGTCATAGCATGACTGCGCAATTGGATTTTTGAACGGAACAAATCATGATCTGCTTCATAAAAAAAGCTTCCCCATGACCGGCTGTCTTTAGAAAATATAACTTCAGCAGTTTCATCATTATTCACCGTAAAAAATAAACCATACCTGCCTGCAGGCACATCATGTCCTTCCACTTTTGCATTATGTGAAAATTCTATCACCGTATTTTCATTAGCACCTGCACGCCATGGCGCCGGTTTTTGATTTCCAAAATTCTGCACATTATATCCGTATGGTACTAAATCCCCCCAGATCACCCGCCCTTTCACAGAAGGCCTGGAATAAGAAACGGAAACTGTGGAAATACCTATAGTTTGTTTGACCTCGGCGG
>JBDSPM010000372.1:0-4601 GCA_039930325.1 Saprospiraceae bacterium | reverse complement strand
GAAAGATGTACGACGTGACCATGCTGATCACCGACGATCTGGAATTCAATGTGACGTGGTTGCTCAATAAATTTTTCAATATAGATTCCATCATTCCCAAAAGAGGCTTTCGCTTCCTTACGCGCCTTGTCCCACATCTCTTCAATTTCTTTTTCATTCCAGACGACGCGCATACCTTTTCCGCCTCCACCGGCCGTAGCTTTCATGATGACCGGATACCCAATATCCTTACAAATTTTTCTCGCCTGGACAGCATCGATGACAAGCCCTCCGCTTCCGGGTACAACAGGCACACCTGCTTTTATCATTGTTTCTTTAGCAGTGATCTTGTCGCCCATCATCGAAATCATATGCGGAGTAGGGCCGATAAATTTTATTCCATATTCCTTACATACTTCCGCGAAGTCTGCATTCTCTGCTAAAAAGCCATAGCCCGGATGAACAGCATCTGCATTTGTAATCTCAACTGCTGCCATGATCCTGGGAATGCTGAGATAGGAGTCGCTTGATTTTGGAGGACCGATGCATACCGCTTCATCAGCGAATCGTACATGCAGGCTGTTCTTATCAGCCGTGCTATAGACTGCCACAGTGCTGATGCCCATTTCCTTACAGGTTCTGATCACCCGTAAGGCGATCTCACCTCTATTCGCAATGAGTATCTTTTTGAACATCAGGAAAAGATCTGGTTATAAAAATGAATTTGGAAATTGGATGCGTCGAATAAGAATTTTGAACTTCCTATCAACCGTTCGGGTCGACAAGGAATAGTACCTGATCATATTCAACAGGCGATGCATCCTCCACCATGATCTTAACTACTTTTCCTGCCAACTCTGATTCGATCTCGTTGAAGAGCTTCATGGCTTCAATAATGCAAAGAACTGTTCCTACTTCAATCGGATCTCCCGGCTTGACAAAAACAGGTTTGTCAGGGCTTGAAGACCTGTAGAATGTGCCGACTATTGGGGAGCGTACTTCTATCAGGTTATCTTTTGTCTGTGTTGCAGGACCGTTCCCATTTCCTTCAGACTCAACATTTGTTTTCGCAGGTGACTGAGGTTGTGAAGTTGAAGTCTGATGCGGAGGATGACTGGTCACAGCAGCTGGCCCCATAGCAGGTCCAAAGTCAACAGATCGTTGATGATAGAATTTGGTCTTAACAGAGAATTCTACGTCACCCTGTTTGTATTTGAACTCAGCAAGTTCTAACCTATTGACCAGTTTAAGTAACTCTTGAATTTCTTTAGAATCCATAGTAAAAGTTATTTCGCCCTTTCAATATAATTTCCGGTTGATGTCTCAATTTTAATTTTTTCACCAACATCTATGAACAGTGGGACTTTGACGTCCGCACCCGTTTCGACTTTTGCAGGTTTCAGCGTATTTGTGGCTGTATCACCCCGCATTCCGGGTTCAGCATAAGTGACCTCCAAGATAACATATTGAGGCAATTCAACAGCTAGCGGAATCTCCTGCACAGCATGCATGATGATCTCAACGCTTAGGCCTTCTTTCATGAACTTTGCATTCTCCAGCATCGATTCCTGAACAGAGACCTGTTCGTACGTTTCATTGTTCATAAAGTGGTAACCCATGTCATCCTTGTAGAGATATTGGAAAGGCCGGCGTTCTACCCGGACTTCATTGATTGTATGGCCTGATTGGAACGTATTATCTACCACTTTACCGGTCGTGAGGCTTTTTAACTTGGTTCGGACGAATGCATTCCCTTTTCCGGGTTTAACATGCTGAAAATCAACGATATAAAAAATATCATTATTGAATTCGAGGCAGAGTCCTTTTTTAATGTCCGAAGTGGTGGCCATAGAAAACTTGAATAGATGATTGAAAATGAGGGCGCAAATATAGGTCTTTTTAGAGCCCTAAACGTGGCTGGCTGATAAGTAGATCGAACTCAATATGCCCAACTCCAAAGGCTTGCCCCCCAGGTATAGCCTCCTCCGAAAGCGGTCAGGATGATTTTGTCTCCAGGCTTAAGTTTGTCTTGCCATTCCCAAAGGCAAATTGGAATGGTAGCGTCGGTTGTATTCCCATATTTTTGAATATTGACCATTACTTTTTCCATTGGAAATTTCAACATGTCGGCTACAGCCTGGATGATACGGAGATTTGCCTGGTGAGGAACTACGTATGCAATATCTTCAGGCTTCAGGTTATTCCTTTTCATGATTTCGCCAACGGCTTCGGCCATTCCTTTTGTGGCAGCTTTGAAGACAGGCTTCCCATCCTGATAAAGGAAATGCATTTTCTTGTCAACCGTTTCATGCGTTGGAGGATTCTTCGATCCGCCTCCCTTCATATGCAGGAACTCTGCTCCTGTTCCATCAACCCTCATCCATGAATCAATCAGACCATTTCCTTTTTCATCCGGCTGAATGAGTATAGCGCCTGCAGCATCGCCAAATAAAATGCTGGTTGCGCGATCTGTATAGTCGGTGATGGAAGACATTTTATCAGCACCAACTACAATTACGTTTTTGTAGGCGCCTGATTCCACCATTTTTGCTCCGGTGGTTGCGGAGAAAAGGAAGCCAGAACATGCTGCTGTGATATCATACGCAAATGCATTCTTGGCTCCTATCTTATGACAGATAAGTGTACCTGTGTCGGGAAAGAAATAATCCGGGGTTACCGTTGCGCAGATCAGCAGATCAATATCCAGCGGGGACATGCCTTTTTTTTCCAGCAATGCGGTGACAGCCGCAGCACCCATATCGGAAGTGGCCAGCAATGGATCGCGTAGAATATGACGCTCTTCTATACCAGTACGGGCTTTGATCCATTCATCATTGGTGTCCACCATGGTTTCAAGATCCTTGTTAGTGAGGACATCTTTAGGGATGAATCCATGAACACCTGTGATGGCCGCATTAACTCTCTGCATTGGGGCTGAATTTTAGGAGGGCGAAGGTAAGCAACTTCGCTCATCCTCTCCTTCGTGAGTCGTGAATCGTGAATCGTGAGTCTTGACCCTCCTTTTTAAGGAGCCGGGGTCAAGTTGGAATGATTTTTGTTTATTAGATGTCTAATAAATAGGCCTTTATAAATAACTATAAATCGTAATATTATGCTAATTCAACTGTTTTGTGTCGTCTTTTCGCTCTTCTTGGGAAATGCTCAGCCTCTTAATTATTATCCAACCTATTCTTCCGCGAAAGCGGCTGCAAGGGAAAGCCAAAAAGAAATGGTGATTTTCTTTACGAGCAGGACTTGCAGCAATTGCGAATCAGCCTGGTCGGCCTTTACAAAAGACAGTAAAAGCACGCAGCAATATATATCTGTTAAGATGGATATGGATGATTTTGACGGGGGTGTGTGTTTTGATCTTTATGAATTAAAGCAGGTTCCGTCTTGGGTGATCATCACACCTACTTCCGGGTTAAAAGAAAAATGGAATGGCGGATGGAAAGATGAGGCTGGAAATCCTACCGCATTTGATATGAGTGAAAGTCAAACGGCAATCAAGGAAGAAAAGAAAATTTTGTGCGGAGTTCAAACTTCACAAATACCCTCATCTACTACAACGAGCATGACAGGGAAAGAAAATCAACTCTTGCCAAAAGAAGCTTCCACTTCAAAACTGATTTCGTCGAACTCCGATATCACCACGAGCACTTCTTCCGGTATACCTTCCACTGGCAATTTAGTTTTGCAGGCAGGATATTTTGGATCAGAAGCAAATGCACAAAAATTAATTTCTGATCTGAAATCAAAAGGCTTTACAAATTTTAAAATGGAGACTGTTCCAAAGGATGGAAGTTATTTTTACAGGGTTGTTTCAAAGAGTTATTCTTCTGAATTAGATATGAATGCGGAACAACAACTCATGTTAAATAAGGGGATAAAGACGAGTGTGAAGAAGATATGAGACGGGAAACGTCTACTTCGACCTGCTTTACTCAACCTTGTGCTGTGGTTCGACCTTCTATTACTCAACCTTGTGCTACAGCTCACCAACCGCAGCTCAGCAACCATCGTGAATCGTGAATTGTCAATTGTGAATCGTCAATCGTCAATCGTGAGGCGTGAGTGGATTTTCACCTGCAACCAGGAGGCTGCTTTACCCCCTACCCCCTGAAAAGGGGGACTTGATAAAAGAATATACTTTAATTAGTTTCCCCCTTTTCAGGGGGTAGGGGGCAAAACAAAATCCGCCCAACGATACTTTTTTTTTTGAAGCCTGCGGCTTCAAAAAAAGGTATGCGATTTTTCACATGGATAGTTAATTGAGCCGAGCCGAAATTATCAGGTAAAAATCATAGGCGGTCGTTGAGCGAAGTCGAAACGAAACGCTATCCGGAGCCGAAATTACTTTTGAAAATCTTTTGGCGGTCGTTGTAGTTCGACCTGCTTTTTCGCAGCCATGTGCTATGGTTCGACCTTCTATACTCATCCATGTGCTATGGTTCGACCTTCTATACTCATCCATGTGCTATGGTTCGACCTTCTATACTCATCCATGTGCTACAGCTCACCAACCGCAGCTCACCAACCGCAGCTCACCAACCGCGGGAGTCGAAACGAAACACCAGCCGAGTCGAAGTTATCATGAAAAAATCTTAGACAGTCGTTAATAG
>JBDSPM010000371.1:0-8056 GCA_039930325.1 Saprospiraceae bacterium | reverse complement strand
CTACTCACGGCATCACAGTTGGTCTCATCTGCAAATCACTTCTCGGAAAAGCACATACCGTGATGGCTGAAGGTGGAATTGCCGCTTCTCTTGCTAATGTAGATGAAAGAGATAATTGGAAAGTACACTTCACTGACACCATGCGCGGAGGCCAGTATCTTAATAACTGGCGCATGGCTGAATTACATGCCAAAGAAGCACCGGATCGCGTCCGCGAGCTCGAAGCATGGGGTGCTTTATTCGATCGTACGAAAGATGGGAAAATATTGCAGCGGAATTTCGGTGGACATAAATATCCCAGGCTCGCACATGTCGGAGACAGAACAGGTCTGGAAATGATCAGGACACTTCAGGACCATGGCATCCATCAGGGTATTGAAGTTCATATGGAGTTAACGATTATTTCTTTATTAAAGGAAGATGGTCGTATCGTCGGTGCGTTGGGTTATGACAGGGAAAGAGGAAGATTTAAAATATTTCGTACGAAGGCAATTGTATTAGCAACAGGAGGAATTGGCAGAGCGTACAAGATTACAAGCAATAGCTGGGAGTACACAGGAGATGGTCAATCACTGGCCTATCATGCAGGGGCTGATCTTATTGATATGGAGTTTCTTCAGTTTCATCCTACCGGAATGGTGTGGCCTCCAAGTGTGCAGGGCATTCTCGTCACCGAAGGTGTAAGGGGTGAAGGTGGTGTTCTAAAAAATAAAGAGGGTCATCGTTTTATGTTTGATGATATCCCTGAATTATACAGGAATCAGACGGCAGACAATGAAGAAGAAGGATGGCGATATACACAGGGAGATCGTGATGCAAGACGTCCTCCTGAATTGTTGACGCGTGATCATGTTGCCCGTTGTATCGTTCGTGAGATAAAAGCGGGCAGGGGCAGCCCCCACAATGGAGTCTTCCTTGACATCTCATGGATAAAAGAAAAATTACCCAATGCAGCAGAACATATCAGGAAGAAGCTCCCAAGCATGTACGATCAGTTTAAAAAGCTTGCTAATATCGATATTACAAAAGAACCGATGGAAGTAGGTCCAACTACACATTATATGATGGGAGGAATTAAAGTTGAGGCTGATTCACAGATGTCAACAATACCCGGGCTATTTGCGGCAGGAGAGTGTGCAGCAGGACTGCATGGGGCCAATCGACTTGGTGGGAATTCTCTCTCTGATTTATTGGTCTTTGGAAAACGCGCTGGCGAATATGCTGCTCTCTTCGCAATTCAAAACAAATTTGGAAATATTGATGATGATGAAATAAAAAATATCGTCAAGGAAGCAACAGATCCTTTTGATAAATTGGGTGGAGAAAATCCATACCAGGTGCAATTTGATTTGCAGGACACCATGCAGGACCTTGTGGGTATTGTCCGTAATGAAGAAGAGTTATTACGGGCAAAAGTAGAATTGAAAAAATTATGGGAGCGTGCACGGAATGTGAAAGTAATGGGCAACCGGGAATATAATAACGGATGGCATACCGCACTGGATCTAAAAAATCTTTTGACAGTTTCTGAAGCCGTGACCTTAGCAGCAATTCAGCGAAAAGAAAGCAGAGGTGCTCATTTCAGAGAAGATTACCCCGAGAAAAATAATGAGATAGGTAAATTTAATTCGGTGATCCGGAAAAGCATTGATGGGGAAATGGAATTGTCGAAAGAAGGATTACCGGAAATCCGATCTGATCTGCAGCTATTGATTGAGGAAATGAAGTGAAAGGGGGTAGGGTGAAGGTCATTGGCAGTCGGAATGGTCAATAGGTTATTTGGTTTAGGGTTGATCAATGGGCTTTGGTAATCGGAATGATGGATTTGCAATTTTGGTCTTTAGTGTGGGAGGATTACTTTTGTAGAAATTTGAATTCGTCACCAGTTAAAACACGGATAAAATGGAAAAACAAAAAATTTTCAGTTATACCGATTTAGAGGTATATCAGAGATCTTATGCTACTTGTTTGATAGTTATGCAACAAATTATTCCAAAGTTACCACAGAGTGAAAAGTTTGATTTAACGGATCAATTGTCACGTTCATCAAAATCAATTCCTCGTTTAATAGCGGAAGGTTATGCAAAAAAAACATCAAAAAGCCGGCTTTAAAAAATATCTTTATGATGCAATGGGAGAGACAAATGAGACAGTAGTTAGCCTTTCACAATGCAAGGATATCTATTACAACTATTTAGATGTTGAAGTAATTAAAAATGTAATCAAAGAGTATGAAATCATTGGTAAACAATTATTTCGACTCCAGGAATCATGGTCAAAGTTTTCAAATCCAAGAAAATAAATCAAAGACAAATAACCACCAACTATTCCTACGACCAAAGACTAAAAACCATACCTACATCCAAAGACCAAATCCCATTCCTACTGCCAAAAACCAACAACTTATGACCTTGTGAGCACAGCTACCTTCGATATCTGGAGAACTAACGAAACCGGCAGCGGCACCTTCCAGTCATACACAACTGAAACCACAGAGGGTATGGTCGTACTCGATGCGGTCCATAAGATACAGGCTGAACAGGCCAATGATCTTGCTGTTCGTTGGAATTGCAAAGCCGGTAAATGTGGATCCTGTAGTGCAGAGATAAATGGCCGACCTAAACTCATGTGCATGACCAGGCTGGCTGATCTTCCCCTGGAGCAACCCGTCAGACTGCAACCCATGAAAGCCTTCCCATCGATCAAAGATCTTGTGACCGATGTGTCCTGGAATTTCGAAGTCAAGAAAAAAATCAAAAAATTCAAGCCGCGTCCGCCGGATCATCCTGATGGAACATGGATCATTGCGCAAGAAGATACAGAACGTGTCCAGGAATTCCGAAAATGCATTGAGTGTTTTTTATGCCAGGATGTTTGTCACGTACTGCGTGACCATCATTTACACAATGAATTTATAGGCCCTCGGTATTTAGTTTATATGGCTGCGCTTGAGATGCATCCATTGGATGTGGAAGACAGGTTACAGGATCTGAAGAATGATGATGGGATAGGTCTCTGCAACATTACTAAATGTTGCACGACAGTCTGTCCAGAAGATATTCATATTACAGATAATGCCATTATCCCTTTGAAAGAAAGGGTAGTGGACCGATATTATGATCCTTTGCATCGATTTTTCAGGATATTTTCCAGAAAAAAAATGTAGAGATGGGATTAATCGCGTCTCTACTTTTTTTTTCTGTGATATAAAGATTTCATATTGCCAAATTGATTAACTTAATCCTTGTCCGAATAGCGACTGGATTTTAAATCAAACTACTATGTTCCATCTCAAACCTATTTCCAGAGAAGCCATTAATGAAGCCTTGCAAAAAGCAGAACGCTATAGATTGTTAAATGAGCCGCAATTAGCCGAGAGCATTTGCCAGGATATACTTGATGTAGAGCCTGAAAACCACCAGGCGATCATCACTAAGTTGTTGTCTATTACAGATCAGTTTGGCAAATATTCTACAACTAATGTGAATGCTGCGCGTCAGCTTCTTCCATTCATAAAAAATGAATATGACCGCCAATATTACGCCGGTATTATTTGTGAAAGGCAGGGGAATGCGTGCATCAATCGTGGTTTACCGGGAGATCATTATACTGCTTTTGATTGGCTGAGCGATGCAATGGAGTATTACGAAAGTGCTGAAGCCATCCGTCCGAAAGGCAACGATGATGCCATTCTACGATGGAATACCTGTGCAAGGCAGATCATGGGTCATCACCTCAAACCAAGATTGGAACAGTATGTCGAGCCGCCGCTTGAATAAGGTGTAAATTGTTTGTTGGTGGAGGTTGGAATGAGTTTTGCCTTTTAGCGTGCCGGTCCTTTATGATTTCTTTCATGCACTAAAATCCAAAGCCTGGATCAAATCATCTAAAAGGTACTGAGGTTCTTCAAGGCCAACATAAAACCTTACATAGTTCCAGGGGATATGCGGATCCGCTCTGCCAGGCAAATTATAAAGTGCTGCAACAGGCATCATCAGCGCTTCGTGCCCTCCCCAGCTTACAGCGATCTTCCATTTCCTGATTCTTGCAATTACACCTAATAAGTTTTCGATATCCGGAAAATCAAATTCAATGGTAAACAAACCACCACAACCACTCATTTGTTTCCTGGCTAATTCATACTGCGGAAATGAAACATCGAATGGGTAGATGACACGTTTGATGCATGTATGATCCTTCAATTTTTCTACTATTACTTTTGTAGTTGTCTGAATTCTCTCCATCCGCAATGGCAGTGTCCTTAATCCACGAATTACCAGCGAAGCATCATGAGGTGAAATAATTCCACCTAGTGTCATGTATTCTTCCATAAACATCTTTTCAATGATGGCATGACTGCTGCATACGATGCCTCCCACTACATCACTGTGTCCATTGATGTATTTTGTAAGGGTATGAACGACGATATCCACTCCAAATTTTGCCGGTTGTTGAAAAATAGGGCTTGAATAACTATTGTCTATTGCAGTCCGGATATTGTATTTTTTTGCAAGCTCCACGCATGCCCTGATATCCTGCAGATCGAATGTGAAGGTATTTGGACTTTCTAAATAAAGTAGTTTTGTTGCTGGACTGATCAAAGCTTCAATTGACTGCATATTGCCGCCATCAACAAAATCGCAATCCACTCCAAACCGGGAAAGATATTTACTCAGCAAAGCAGATGTCCAACTGTATGGATGCCTGACACAAATGACATGATCATGCTGTCCCACACAAGACATTATCGCTGCAGCCACTGCCGCACTTCCGCTGGCAAACACGAGGGCATCTTCCGTCCCTTCGAGGGCCGCTATTTTTTTTCTCAAAATTTCTACTGTTGGATTATTTCCCCGAGTGTATACATACGAATGCACTTCATCGAGGATGGATTTTCTAAATGTCGCTATATCAGGAAAGACAAAATTGCTGGTCTGTATGACGGGAGGCGAGATAGCATTGAAATATTTCTCCCGATCCTCCCCAAGATCGTTGAGTATATAGCTTAAATGGTCTTCCATGAGGTGTGAAGTAAAGTTATAAAGTTAAAGGTTATGAGGTTTAATGTTTAAATGGTTAAGCGTTTAATGGTTTTAATGTTTAAGGGTTTAGAGTCTGAAGATCATTTTAGTTTTTTGCCCACCCAAATGCTTTTACCATTTGTTTTTCCACCTACGAGGTAAACTTTCATGCCATCTACTGCAATTCCAAAAGCGTTCATGGTTTGTGGGAGAGTGCCCACCTGCATCCATTGATCTGCATTCACATCGTACCTGATAACGGGTGAAAATTCACGGTAACCATACCCTCCAATGGCATAGATTTTCTCATCAATTTCGAGCAGGCCAAAAAGATAATTTGGTGAAGGGAGATCTGCCATTCTTGACCAGGTGTCTTTTAAAGGATTAAATTGTTCCACTACGGAAGTCATTTCAGCGGAGATGTGTCCGTTAGGTAAAATTCCACCTGCAACCAGTATATTCCTATTTAAACATAGTGAAGTAAGTCCATATCGAGCAGTGGGCAAATCAGATTTTCTTTGCCAGGATTGGGTCGTTGGATCATAGTCCTCAACCAATGATGAAAATGTGCTAAATTGATTATTCATTCCCTCCAAGCCTCCAATAAGATAAATTTTATTATTGCAAACTACCGCAGAAGCACTACTTCGGGGGGTGCTTAGCGCCGGGAGAATTTCCCATTTATTTTGAACCAGGTCAAATTTTTGGAAAGCATCTGAGAAGTTTGATAATGTATCTATTCCACCCAAAACATAAATAGCATGATCCAGGATCACGCAACTATTAGAGTAAACAGGTTGAGGTATAGAAGGCAAAACACACCATTTTTTAGACTTAGTATCAAAAACCTCAAATGCACCTCGGTTTGGGCCACCAAGAACATATAATTTATGATCATAAATAAGTGCACATTCGAATTCAAATTTTGTGGGGGACAGATTCCCATGAGACCATTGAAAATTATCTGGACAACATTTGCGTGGAAGGTTGCAGGAAGTAAGTAACCAGAGTGCAAAAAATAATTTAGAAAGTTGCATTATTTTTCTTGTAACAAATGAAATGGCGTGATCAGGCAGAAGAATGCGAGCTACCATAAAAAGTGCAGGAAGCGTATACTCCCTCCACTTTAGTTGCATACGGACCTCCTGCACACCACCCAGCATAGGTGGATGGATTTTGATCTGATCAAGTGCTTGTCTGTTAGGATCTATTGTGGTATCGCGTCCGGCCCCGCCAGCCACGCAGGCAAAGGCATGAGGAGATAAAATTTGCAGGGCTCTTAGTTCAAGCCCTGCAAACGACAGCGGGGTTTTTGGGACTCCACCGGCCAACCAATTTATATTAATCTCTCGCTGACGCTGAAGGCTTCGCATGATTCCTCCAATGTAGAAAGATTTCATTTAAATGAAATCGGCAATTATGGATTCGGCGTCACTACGATGATGAAAAAAATTCGGGCAAATGTGGGCCGTTACCTCATCCCTTCAATATATGTTGATCAAAAAAAACCCCGTCTGCATCGAACAAACGTAAGTATGAATTGAGCATCGAATAATTAATACACGATAGACTATAAAAGGGGAGGATTACCTGGTAAGAGAGCTCCAAAGTATATAATAGTAGACGTACAAGGGTATAAAGTCTTTGAAAATGGGTGTTTACCCTGAATCCCTGAATTTTACCTGATTAACATTTTTAAGGCCGTTTTGGCATGGTAATTGTTGGTTCATATTACTAATAAGACGTATGTCTAAAAAATTGGTAATCATAATTGTAAAGCAGAATTCCGAGATTATGTAGCGTTGAAGCAGCGATGGAATCACACCCCTTATTGATATTCAATAAATTAATTATATATGATGAAGATTTTCAGGATTTTAACAGCAATTACCCTCTTCTTTTCATTGGTTGCCTGTGGTGGCAATAATGTAGATCCAAATGATCCAAAGAGCAAAGAATTCGAGCTTTACATCGATTTCTGGAATACACAGGGCACAAATCCACAGATCACGTTTGATGCAGTCAATTCTTCACCCGAGGTGAAAATTGATTTTAGCAAGACATTCGAAGGAATCACGGTACCACCGAAGTACACCAATGTGATCATCGACAACGTACGCATCATCGACAACAATGATGTCAACTACCAGATAGATGGGATCACAGCTTACGAATTTCGCGATGATATTAACGACTGGAAAGTAGATGTAGAGTTTACGATGAATTATACACAAGTACAGGACCTCATGGTCATGATGGTACTGGATGCAAGCGCATCACTAGGCAGCGATATTGACAAGGTCAAACAATATGCAAGCAACTTTATCACAAAGGTGCTGACGGATATTCCGAATGCCCGCATCGGCGTCATTGATTTCTCCGATGAGATCCACAGCTTCCCGCCTACCAATAACAAGGTGGCTTTGCAAAACTACATTGCCAGCATTCAGCAAGGACCTTTTACGTCTCTGTATGAAGCAGTCAATATGGGAATCGATATACTGAACATCGGACAGGCAGAAGGAAAAGCATTGTTGGTATTTACGGATGGTACAGACAATAATTCAGATCCGGAATTCACTCCGGCATATTTACTGGATAAGCTGAAGAATCCGCTTAACAATCAATATATCAACAGTTTTACGATCGGTCTTAATGGTAATGGTGGTGTTGACAAACCGGTGCTTGAAGCGCTTGCAGCCAATAGCGGCAATGCAGCTTTCCCAAATAATATCGATGAGCTGGGTACTGTTTTTGAAAAATTCAGCAGCTCGATATCCAATGTATACAATCTGACGTATGTGCGTAACCAGCAAGTGATTCCGGATACAGATAAAGCCAGATTACGATTCGTCATCAAAGGCACTCCGAAAATAGAGTGACCAGATTAAAATAAAGGGTAATAGTTTTTTCATAGGAAAGAGTCTGGTGTAGGAGCCGGACTCTTTTTCTTTTTGACCAAAAAGAAACAAAAACAATCTCACTAAGCATGTCACTTTTTTTTCCGCAAAAAAAGTAACCAAAAAAGCTCGTCA
>JBDSPM010000370.1:0-12418 GCA_039930325.1 Saprospiraceae bacterium | reverse complement strand
TGCATTCACAAACAGGAGGCATCTTTTTTCGTCGGGATCAAGGATCCAAACGTGACCAGCCAGTATTTTATCGTCAGCATAAACCGCCGAACAATCGATCCATGGCTTTGAATGGAAATCATCGATTGTGTACCCACGCAATTTTTTTACCTCTGCTGTTTTTTGAAAAAGATTTAAAATTTCCGGCAATTGGGTAATAACACGCTCTATGACCAGGCCTTCTTTTTCTGCGCGATTTACTTTATACCGCGTTGATTTAGACCAAGCATCTAAAAAATTTTCTTTTTGGATATCAAGGATCATGGTAGGGAATGGAATCCTGTGCATTCCCTCAATATTTTTTTTGACGGGTGAAAATAAATGCACCTTATTCAATAGAAATTCAGGATTCCTGTTGAAATACGTGTACGTAATCCATTTTCTTTTTTCTGTGATCACGCTAGTATTTTAGAATAATAATTCTTCCACTTTTCCATAACAACATCTTTTCTGAATCGTGACTTTACAGATGCAACAATAGCACCGGAATGATAAGAAGAATGTTCCTTACACATCTCTTCCATTTCTTTGGCCAGTGCATCCACATCATTTAACGCAACCAGTATGCCCTGTTCAGATGAATTAAGAATAAAGGAGGCCCCATCTGTTTTAGTTGCAACTACCGGCAAGCCACAAGCCTGTGCCTCCAGAATGCTTTTGCCAAAAGTCTCCGTTCTGCTGGCCGATACTAACACATGGCTTTGTCGCATAATGCCTGCGACCTCAGTATGCGATATCAACCCTCTCCATGAAATTTGATTATCAATACCTAGTTGTCGGCTTAACTCCACCAATTCTTTCTGGCCCCGAATCCGGTCGATCAGGATGAGCTCCATTTCAACATCATGAAATTTCTGCCTGACTTTTGCATATGCATTTAAAAGAAGATCAAGCCCTTTAACGTAAGCAGGCTCTCCGACGGAAAGCCAGGTAAATTTTTTAAATTTCTGAATACCTGTATCCCTATAAAAAACAGATGGATCATAAAAATTCGGAATGACCTCAATTGGTTTGTTTGTATAGTTTAAGAGATAGGATTTCAATCCGGGACTTACACAGGTGATTCCGGATGCTTTGTTGAAACTATCTCGGATAAAGGATTCATACCGCTTCGGAACCCTCCCTGTAATGAAAGTCGAAACCCGCTCCGTGATGATAAATGGAATCTTACTCTTCCGGTGTAATTCTGCACATACCATCCCTGCCAAATAGCTCTGTGCATGCACCAGATCTGGTCTGCCTTCCGCTTCAATATATTTCACAAGCGCACGAACATATTTTCTTATCCACGACTGTATAAGTAATGACGTAAGCTTTGGAGGAAAAAAATGACTTACACGCCAGGTTAATATCCCTTGTTCGTAGTTGATGTTGATTTGTTTATTGAATGGTGCATGTCGTGAAAAATCAGCAAAAAGAATATGAACATCTATGCCCTGTTCTTTAAGACCTATAGCCAGCTCATGGAACATGCGTCCACCAATCTCATCTGATCCGTGAGGAAAATACCATGATGGAATGATGAGAACACGCATGAAGGGATCAGTGGTTGGTTGGTAAGAAAGGTAAATATCGGTTTCGTAGGTTGCTATAGGATGACAGGATTCGTTCAGTCCTGGCAAAACCTAGGTTTTGATACAAAAACGAATAAAAAGGTATGCCAATTTGATCCGGGATAAACTTTTCACCTGTAAAATATTTTTTATAAATAATAATTGCTCCATTTCGATCTATCCTGTACAGGCCACGTAATTGCCGGAACAGGTATTGTAAGAATGCATTTTTGCGGGCAGGATTATCCATCCTCTGCTGAACAAGGTATTTCCAAATTTTTTCCCTGAGTTGAATTCCTTCCTTTGCCCGGACTTCCTTAGTATTGAGCGTAATCGAACCGGAGGCACGTTCACGCACTATGGTTTTCCAATCTTCTGCAATAGAAATTTGATGGCCGGTTGCTGCGAGCCTGAATAACAATTCGTATTCCTGGTGACTTTTATAGTTGACAGACCAACCGCCTGATCCAAGCAGGCTTTCGCGATGCCACAGCATGGACGAAGTTGACCCCAGGCCACTATTCAGGATGCCGCACCAGATATCTTCTGGCAGCCATTTTGAAGGTTGAGTAGTACTATTTAAAAATTTGAATTTATGAGGTGAAACGACAGCTGCTCCCTGGGCAAGAGCCAATTGGCCGCTGATCTTTCCGGGCAAAATCAAATCATCCACGTCAAGAAATTGCAGCCATTCTCCAGATGCTTGTTGTAATCCTGCATTGCGGGCAAAGGCAGATCCTGGATGAGGTTCATGTATAAATTTGAAATTTAATTTAGATCCATGTAAAGGTTGATATTCTTTCGACAAAACGGACATGTTGCTCACTAAAATTAATTCCATCTGATCCAGACCCTGATTCATAGCGGATTGCAAAGCTTCTGCAAGGAAATCGTGTTCGTTGATATAGGTAATGATGATGGAGGTCAAGTGTATAAGCGTTGGTTTGTAAATTGAAGATCGTAAATTTATTTTTCAGTGAGGTGGAGGTGACACCAAATGTCTTTTTTCACGTATAATTCTTCGATATTCGTACTTATTTTCAACTAATGAGATCTGTCGCTGTATTCATCATCTATTTTATGAATTGTATTCTGCTGACCGGGCAGTCTACCTCTTTCCTGCAGGACATAAAACAAGACAGCGCCATTGATGTATATCTGACCCTCAACTGGAAAGATTTTGAAAGGCATAAAAGTGAAAAAGCCTATTGTCCTGCAGAAGTAAGGCTGCAAACTCCTCAGGGCGATTCCTTATCACTGGATGCAAAAGCGAGAACCCGGGGACATATGCGATTGGAAATTTGCTCTTTTCCTCCTATTAAGCTTAAGTTTGATAAAGGAGATTTGGCCGCGCATTCACTCTCCTGCATGAATGAAATGGATCTTGTACATCACTGTCAGGAAAGTGATGCATTTGATCAATATTTATTGAGGGAATTCATGGCATACAAATTATTTGAGCTTATATCACCCTATAGTTTTCATATTCAGTTAGTAAGATTACACTACAGGAATCCTGATGGGGAGGAAGCTCACGAAACCTCTTATGCTTTTCTCATGGAGAATGCAGAAGAGCTTACCGACCGTCTCCATGCGAGACTCAATAAAAATACGATGATAGGCTCGAGTGCTGTCGAACGTCAGTTGTTTTTAAAAGTAAGTCTTTTTGAGTTTATGATTGGCAACACGGATTGGTACGTACCGTTACGTCATAACATTGAATTCATCGGTGTTACGGGATACAAGCTCCTGGTGACAGTACCGTATGATTTCGATTATTCAGGACTTGTCAATGCCCCGTACGCTGCACATCATGAGAGCCTGAAGCTGCCATCAGTGACTATGCGATATTACCAGGGGTGGTGCCAGTCGGAAGATGAAGTAAAGGAAGCACTGAAAATATTTGAAGATCAAAAGGAAAAAATACTGGGCATGTGTGATCATATCCAGGGGTTCAATGATAAATCCATTAAGCATACCAGGGGATATTTGCAGGATTTTTTTGACATCATTGAGAATCCAAGGAAGCTGGACAACCAAATCATGGAGCATTGTGGAATGTGGCCGGTTAAGTGACACTTCGACTCATCTTCGAACAAGTTCGAATTGATGCAGCTCAGTGCAAGAGAGTGAAGAGTGAAAAGAGAAGAGTAAAAAGAGAAGAGTAAATTTAATTAGCGAAAATTAGCGCAATTCGTGGCGAAAAGCATAGATTCCTTAGCCTCAACCTTAGCCTCAGCCTTTCACTACCTTTGCCCGATGCCCAGACCAGATCGGAAGCCGAGGAAGACATTTCAAAACGTTGCCATCATTGACACAGCAGATGAAGGTCTTGCAATAGGCCGGTGTGAAGACGGGCTCATCATCCAGGTGAGAGGCGCAGTACCCGGTGATAAAGTAGATGTCGTGGCACTTGAGAAAAGGAAAGGAATGTATATCACCAAAACTACCTCCCTGATTTCACCTTCTCCTGATCGTGTTGAACCATTTTGCTCCCATTTCGGTGTGTGCGGCGGGTGCAAATGGCAACATATGGACTATGATGCACAGCTTCGCTTCAAAGAGAAAAAAGTTCATGATGCATATCAGCGGATCGGCGGTTTGAACACCTTGCTCATCAGGCCCATTGTCAGAGCTCCTGCTGAAAGATATTACCGCAACAAGCTTGAATTCACTGCATCTGACAGGAGATGGCTTACGGATGAGGAGCTTACCAGGCAGGATGAAATATTTAATAAAAATGGAATCGGGTTTCATCTCGTTGCCTCGTTTGATAAGGTTCTTGATATTCAGCACTGTTATTTGCAGGCAGATCCTTCAAATGATATCCGGCATTTTATTAAAAATATGTGCATTGAGAATAGCTGGCCATTCTTAAATCTGCGGAATAAAAGTGGTTTCATCAGGAATATCATCATCCGTAATAATCTCGCGGGAGATGTCATGCTGATATTGGTAGTGGGAGAAGATAAAAGAGAACAAATCAAAATGATGGCTGATGGCCTTCGAAATCAATTTCCACAAATTATTTCTATTTATTCCTGCTACAATCACAAAGTCAATGACACCATCAATGACCTGAATCTTGTGCATGAATTTGGAGAGACAGGATTGATAGAAAAACTAGGAAATACGAAATTTACTATCGGCCCAAAATCTTTTTTCCAGACTAACAGCGCCCAGGCTTACACATTGTACAGCCTTGCAAAGGAAATGGCTGCTTTACAAAAAAATGATAATGTGTATGACTTGTATTGCGGCGTAGGTAGTCTTGGAATATTCATGGCAGATCAATGCCGGCAAGTGGTGGGCATTGAACATATCGGAGAAGCCATCGTGGATGCGCAGAAAAATGCTGAATTAAATGGATTGAAAAATACCCATTTTGTGACAGGCCAGGTTGAAAAAATATTGGATCCGGAATTTATAACTGCATACGGAAAACCGGATGTAATCATTACCGATCCCCCAAGAGCAGGAATGATGCCATCAGTGATCATGCATCTTCTTTCAGCTGCCCCGGACCGCATCGTGTATGTCAGTTGTAATCCGGCAACACAAGCCAGGGATTTGCAAATGTTGAGTATTGATTATGAATTAATTTCCGCCATTCCGGTTGATATGTTTCCACATACCCACCATATCGAATGCATTGCCTTAATGAAGCACAAATAATGCAGCCATCTGACTCTTTTATTGAACAATTTGCGGTCGAGGTTAAGTTTTACAGGACGCTGATGAATGAAGCATTTGAGACTGTAATCAATGAAGGTGTTTCAAAATATCCTGCATTTGTGTTTCACAAACAGGAGATCACCGTAGGCATGGCCATAGCAGACAGGCATGAAATCATAGCAGATTGGTCTGTCAATGTTTCAACCCTGGAAGAATTTTATATCAAAGGTCTTGTTACGATCGAGAAGATTGATGAAATTAAATTCAAAATTGCAGGGCCAAATTCACAATTCTGTTGCCTTGTGCTGGGCGAGGAGAAGGGGAGTATAATTTTTATTCCACGGTAGAAAAAATAATGTTCTTTGGAAGATATTTTAATTTGCTTAATCAGTCTATGTATTGAGATTCCTGCCTTTTAGATACCGCCCCGATGGGGCTCAGGATATTTCGTTCGCCTCCGTTGTTACAGAGATGTCGCTCCTATGGAGCTATTAAAGCCCCATTCAAGCTCATGATATTTCGTTCGCCTCCGTTGTTACAGAGATGTCGCTCCTATGGAGCTCAAGTGTTTTCATTACACTTGATGCGTTTTCTCGATAATTTGTTTTCCTTACCCGTGCCGGGGTTTATGGATAATTTGTTTTCAATACCCATGCCGGGGTTTTTGAAAAATTCATTCATATCCGTTGTTGCAAAGATGTTGGTCAAATGGAGCTATTCAGCCCCATCGGGGCGAAATCTCTGTAACAGGAAAATCCCCAAAAAATTATTGAGCGCCGTAGGTGCGATATCTTTTCAATGTGAGATCATCAGATGATCAAATAATCATCGTCTTTGGCACATATCTGATGAGATGTGATTAAAATCCGTTTGGAAACATCTAACCAGCAAAGTTGAATTTAACCCCAAACAAATTAACTTTGATTAAACCCTTCAACAACTTTTTCTTTTTGTAAGGGTAACCTATTTATCATTATTCGCATATGAAATCATAGGTAGGTGTTGTCGGCCTTGGAATCATGGGGACTGCGCTGAGTCGAAATCTCGGCAGGCATGGTTATCCGATTTCCATATTCAACAGGCACCTTACTGGATTTGAAGAACGTGTGGCTGAGCGGGCCATTGAATCTTATGCCGAGCTAAATCATGCCCGTGGCTATGATGATCTTAATTCCTTTGTCGAAGGCCTCGAGACTCCAAGGATCATTATCCTGATGGTGCATGCAGGCGATGCGACGAGTGAAATGATCTCATCGCTGATGCCGCTTTTGAAAAAAGGCGATGTACTCATAGATGGTGGAAATGCCCATTACCTGGATACTGCTGAACGCGAAAAAATTCTTGAACATGAAGGAATTCATTTTTTAGGTTGCGGGATCTCCGGTGGAGTTGAAGGTGCTATGTATGGTCCGTCTATCATGCCTGGAGGAAGCCGTCAAGGGTATGAAGTGGCTGCCCCAATATTGAAAAGCATTGCTGCCCTAGATTTAAATGGCGAACCTTGTTGTACCTATATTGGACCCGGTGGTGCAGGCCATTTCGCAAAAATGGTTCATAATGGAATTGAATATGCGGAAATGCAATTGTTGACAGAGGTATATTCATTGCTGCGATGGGCTGTAGGATTGACGCCGGATCATATAGCGGAGGTGCTATCGGGCTGGACTACGACTGAAGCGGCAAGTTATCTTGTAGATATTACATTGAACATACTCAGGCAAAAGGAAAATGATCAATGGGTGATTGATTCAATTATTGACAGTGCAGGAAACAAAGGAACTGGAGGTTGGGCTGTTCAGGCTGCTGCTTCATTTGGAATTCCGGCTATGATGATCACTGCAGCTCTTCATGCGCGTTACTTGTCCGGCCAACGGCATATCAGGATTCACCTGGATGAGATCACAAGAGTTCAAAACAAGAAAAACTCATCTTTAGGTACCACCGACTTATTCAATGCATATCAATTGTCCAGGCTGATCAATTATCATGAAGGTTTTGCTCTCATTCGTGCTGCGTCATCGCAATACGGTTGGGACATTAATCTTTCATCCTTATCAGCCGTGTGGACCAATGGATGTATCATCCGTTCTGCATTGATGAATCAGTTTACCTCCCTGTGGGCCACATGGAATGATGAGCTCATCCTGCATCCGTATATTAAAGGCCTGATTACTTCAGGATGGTCCAGCCTCCGCAGGATCAACCAGGTGGCTTCTTCTGAAACACTCTTTACGCCTTGTCTCGTGGCTGCATCCCAATATATTTCAGGTGCATCGCTTCGCTATCCATCAGCCAATCTCATCCAGGCACAGCGCGATTATTTCGGATTGCATGGGTTTAAGAAGATAGGAGATCGTTCCGATACGATCTACCACTTTCCATGGAAAAAGGACTAATTCAGTACTTCGGTGTATTTTTGCACGCTATATTCAATTTCAGGTATGGCAAAAGTATTGCATCAGGACATCCCTGAAACCAGGTCATCTCTCATACAGCACAAACGGAATGTATGGAAAGAGCGTGCCCTGTTTCTCTTCAATTTTATCAAAAACCCGGTCAGGAACGCATCTATTATCCCGAGCTCAAAAATAGCCAGCAGCGCTATGATGAAAGGGATCAATTGGGAGGAGATAGATACCATCGTGGAGCTTGGCCCCGGTAGCGGAACATTCACCAGGGAAATTATTGCCCAATGCAAAGCTGAAACCAAAATTGTATTGGTAGAGCTTGAAAGCTCCTATGTGGACTTACTGAGAAAAAAATTTGGAAATCGTGTCCAGGTGGTACATGCGAGTGCACATTTGTTTGAAAATATCCTCGAAGATCTGAAGTTGCCAAAAGCAGATCTTATTATTTCCGGCTTACCTTTTTTAGCAAGACATCTGAATACACTGATATTCAATTCGGTCAAACATCAAACAGATAAAGGCGCGATATTTAGATTTTTCACCTACATGCCGCCTATCATGAAGTTGGTATACAAAGGAATAAATCTGCGCAAGGTTGCTTTCGTGTGGAAGAACATCCCCCCGATGTGGGTGTATGGCATCAATTAAATCTGATCATGCATCAGTATGCTGAATCCTGTCGATACATCATTCCTGTCCAGGTATGATTTTGCGAGGTAATGTAAGGCAGTATGAAAATTTGGTTGCGTAAGTATGGCTTTAACTTCCGGTATTTGAATTGCATTTTCGATGTCTTCTGCAACAGGAAAATTTACGCTTCCCGCTAATTTCCCCAAATCATTACCCGTGAGAACAGAACTTTGTTTTAAGGTTTCAGGAAGATTGTCATAGCCAATAGTCACCGGCAAATATTCCTGGACTATCGTATGAATGGCCTGACCACTGCATCTTACATAGTATGCTCTCCCCATACGCCCCATCAGGTCCATTTTATTTGGATCTATCCGGTTCCTTTCGCCCAACACCTCCTTTGAAATATGCATTCTGACGATCTCACAGATGATGAGATGGCCTGCACCACTGCTATCTCCGAGTGTGATGATATCTTTCACCTTGCATTCCATCTGGGATGGCGATTCACCTACGCGTGGGGGTGCTACCAGATCTGAAGGAATCGGAGTAAGTCCTGTTTTTGTAAATTCACTCACATCGCGTGGAAATTCAACAGAAGCTACAGCCATTTGTCGGACCATTGCGTAGTTCACTGCATTGATGACGCACTCACCTGATTTACGGATATTTTCCAGGGTATCTTTTGTTGTGTTGTTGCTTCCTCTTCGATTGCTTGAAAAAACGACAATAGGTGGATTCGAGCTGAATGCATTAAAAAAACTATAAGGCGCAAGATTTGGAATCCCATTTTCATCTAGAGTGCTGACAAAAGCAATCGGCCTGGGAGCCACACTGCCGAGGATAAATTGATGCAGATCTTTTTGATTCGTTTCTTTGGGATCAATGGTGAGCATGTCCATTATATTTTCTTTTAATTTTCGAAGATACAAGTATGCGGCCTTTCGAATCTTCTCTTCTTAGATCTGTTTTTTTGCCACAAATTCACGCAGTGTTGCTGAGCTGTAGCACAAGGATGTGTAAAGCAGGTCGAAGCATTAACGCAAATTAAATTTCCCTGCCCCCTGCCCCCCCTTTTTTTGCCACTAATTGCCCGAATTATTTTTATTTACCAATTGCCCACTATAATGTTCCCACTTGGGGGAACAGAATTCGAAGAATTAAAGGGGAGAAAGGCCCTACGCTTTATGCGTTTTTAACCATTTTAGTACTTTATCTGTTCGCTTTGCACATGAAGAGTATGGTGTTGATGATTGGTATCAGTCTGTTAATTGTGGTTGGATATTATGCCGGAAGGGCTTTTTATCTGAAGCCCAGGCTGGTACAGGGGCAGAAAGCAGCTGAGATCAGTGGGCAGCTTTCAGACGGCACACCCTTCGCGCTCTCAGCTCTTAAGGGCAAATATGTGTTGCTTGATTTTTGGGGAACATGGTGTGGTCCTTGCTTACAGTCCCATCCTGCATTAGTCAATATCTATCAACAATTTCATGGTCAAAAATTTGAAGATGCCTCTGATTTTGAAATCGTTAGTGTTGCCGTTGAGAACAGTAACCGTAACTGGCAGCGTATCATCAATGAGGACCTGCTCATCTGGCCCTATCATCTTCTGGCCCTTAACCTATTTGATTCTCCTGTGGTGAAAGATTATAATGTCAAACAATTGCCTACCACCTTCCTTATCAATCCTAAAGGAATCATTATCAGCGTAGATCCTAGCCTGAACCAGGTCGCACATATCTTACAGTCAAAAATGCAGCATCCGGATTCGGAGAAGCGTGGCTAAGTGCCTGACTTTTTGGTGATTAACTGCCCTAATATGGCATAAAAAAGACTTCCGCTGTCAATTTGGCACAATTGCCCTATATGGCGTTACTTTTGCGTTCTAATTCGATCCTCTGAAATAGCAGGTTTCCTGCCATTTTTAAAAGATAAAATAATGTCAAAAGAACATCCTGAACATCATAAAAAACATCGCCAGCACAATCCTGCAGATCAGGAAGATGAAAAGCTTTTTGATTTTAATAAATCTTTCAAAAGCGACACTGACGAATCTGAAACTCCCGTTGACAAAAATGACGGAATAGCAGCTGCGCTTGAAGCCTCAGTGTTGGAATTAAAAGAAAAGAATCTTCGATTGTTAGCAGAGTTTGAAAATTATAAGAAGAGGACCGTAAGGGAACGACTTGATCTTCTTAATTCAGCCTCCAAAGACATGATTGTTTCCCTTCTTCCTGTTCTTGATGATTTTGAAAGAGCGAATAAATATGCTGTCGAAACATCTGATGAGCATTTTAGTGAAGGTGTTCGACTTGTGTATAACCGGCTGAATAACATTTTGCAGGCTTCAGGACTAAAGGCTATGGATAGCCTGGGAGAAGCTTTTGATCCGGAGTTGCATGAAGCCATCACAGAAATTCCATCGCCGGATGAAAGTAAGAAAGGAAAAGTTTTAGATGTTATTGAAAAAGGATACCTGCTGAACGATAAAATCATTCGTCACGCGAAAGTGGTCGTTGGAAATTAAAAATGAATTATGAGCAAACGTGACTATTACGAAATACTGGAAGTAGCAAAAGATTCAGATGATGGCGTGATCAAAAAATCATACCGGAAGATTGCGATGCAATATCATCCGGATCGTAATCCGGATAATAAAGCTGCGGAAGAAAAATTTAAGGAAGCTGCTGAGGCCTATGAAGTGCTGAGCGATCCTGATAAGCGTGCACGCTATGATCGCTTCGGTCATGCGGGCATGAACGGACAAAGCGGCTTCCAAACCGCGGATGGTATGACGATGGATGACATCTTCAGTCAATTCGGAGATGTTTTTTCGGACAGCCCATTTGAATCCTTCTTTGGCAACCGCACACAACAAAGAAGTACCGGCCAAAAAGGCAGCAACCTTCGTATCAAGCTTACCCTCACACTTGAAGAGGTAGAAGTCGGTGTCAAGAAAACGATTAAGGTCAAAAAGAGAATTAAATGTGTCACCTGTAAAGGTAGCGGAGCAAAGGATGGCGCTGTAAAAAATTGTCAAACGTGTGGAGGTGCCGGAGTTGTGCGCCAGGTGAGAAGCACGTTCCTGGGCCAGATGCAGACCACTACGCAATGCCCTAATTGTCATGGTACGGGCTCTATCGTCATTGAGCCATGTCCTAAATGTCGTGGAGAGGGACGCACCATTGAAGAAGAAACGATCGATATTGATATTCCGGCAGGCGTTGAAGATGGAATGCAGCTCTCGATGCGTGGCAAGGGAAATGCAGGCATCAAGGGTGGCCCTGCAGGAGATCTCCTGATTGCCATCGAGGTGAAACCTCATGCTGACCTGAAACGTGATGGCAATAATCTTGTCTACGACCTGCACATCAGCTTTCCTGAAGCTGCTATCGGCACTTCGGTGGATATACCTACGCTGAGTGGTCCTGTAAAAATTAAGATACCCCCCGGTACCATTAGTGGAAAAATATTCAGGCTGAATGGAAAAGGGTTGCCTTCAGTTCAGGCTTACGGAAAAGGAGATCAATTGATCTATGTAAATATATGGACTCCACGCAAGCTTTCCGAGGAAGAAAAGAATATTCTCGAAAAGCTTCAACTCTCACCTAATTTCAAACCGCAACCAAGCAAGACTGAAAAAGGATTCTTTGAGCGGATGAAAGATTACTTTAATTGAACCGGTATATTTTTATTGGCGTCGTGTTCATCCTGTGCATGACTTCCTGCAGAAGAGATGTCATAGCCCATGCCAAATGGAAGCAATTGCATCGCGAATGGATCACAGGTGATACTAAAACCATGACCATCCATGCTCCTGATTCAACCCAGGCCTATCTGCTGGACATCAGGATAGATCATAGCAAGAACTATACATATCAAAATCTGTATATAAAGCTATTGACCACATTTCCTTCCGGTAAGAAAATCAGTTCAGTGACCTCTCTTGAGCTCATTGATCCAGATGGATCATGGTCCGGAAAATGTGCGAGAAGCACCTGTTCCGTGACACTTCCGCTTCAGCCCGGATTTACTTTTCCCGAAATTGGTAAATACGAATTGACGATCGAGCCATACATGCGCCTGGATACCATAGAAGGCATCAAACGAATATCG
>JBDSPM010000369.1:0-4789 GCA_039930325.1 Saprospiraceae bacterium | reverse complement strand
GGAAATGTCTGTATTGATGCTGATTACTGCTGCAGGAATAAAGTCTGGATTGCATGACATGGCGAACGGGGCAAATATGTCATTTTCAAAGAATGCTTTCAATGATGTGAATGGTTATGAAGGCAATCATCAATATGCCTCTGGCGATGATATGTTTCTGATTGAAAAAATGAGAGCTGCTTTCCCGGATAAGATTGCTTTTGTCAAATCAGGAAATGCCATTGTTGAAACACCGCCTAAACAAGACTGGAACTCATTAATAAAGCAACGTATTAGGTGGGAAGGAAAAAATAAAGGGCTTAAAAGTTCGGTGATTCGAATGATCTGGTCATTTATTGGTTTCTATCATCTTATGATTTTTATTACGATCGTTTTGGCAGTATTCCATTTGACGTCGTGGTGGGCTCTCTTCATTCTGCTTCCGTTTAAATGGATTGGAGACATCGCTATATTAAATCAAGCCACACGATTTTTTAAAAAAAGACAGATACTATATTATTTTATTCCATTGCAGATGATGTATAGTTTTTACATTCTGACTCTTGGATATTTTATAGCAATTAGGAAAAAAGGAGATTGGTAAGTGATTGTACTAATTCAACATTCTTTTTTTAGTTGAATATTATAATCAAACCCTCACCCGTGCGTGGCATATTTGTAAACCTGACCCTGAAGTGTCTTAGGCCAATAAATCCGGACTATCCAAAGGAATTATTGACCCTAGGTGATCATCTAAGATCAGTCCGCCTTGATAGAGGATTGCCCCAAGCTCAAGTGGCAAAACTCCTGAAAGTTACATCCGTTACAGTGACCGCATGGGAATTCAATAGGCACGAACCACCTATGAGACTTGCCAAAAGAATAGTAGCTTTTTTAGGATATCTTCCTGATCAGGGCTATGGCTTCTCCTTAGGCGGGCAGGAAATAAATAGAACTGTCATCTGTGCACACAGAATGAAAAATGAATGTAAAATATGTAAACGAACCCTGATAAATGCTTAAGGGATAACACTGAATAACGCAAGGACTAAGTTAAAATTCGGAATTGTAGTGTACAATGATTTTGAATCTTAAATATCTTCAACAACAAATCTATTAAGTCATCACAAATGTAATGAAATACCAACCTACCAAGTCTAAGTGCCGGATTTTATGAACCCCAACAATATGAATGCCATTTCCATTAAACTAAATATCTTTTTACGGAAAAATTTAAAGCTTCTACTGAGGTCGCCTGCAAGATATCGTTATAAAGACAGCACCTTGACATGTCCTAGGGTCAGGGTGCAGTAATAAGATTTTCGTAATCGTTTCTGGATAAAAAATTCATTAAATAATTGGGCACAAAGCCTCCTTTGCCTCGTTAGCTTTCGGAGGTATGTGCCCGCATTAATAAAAAACAATGAAAAATATGAAATTTTTGCTGAGCCTATGCTACTCAGCCTTGTTTATTGGGGGAATTTACTCTTGTACCGATCAAGAGGGGATGGCCGATATTGGTGTTAACAAAAACAACGGACGAATTACTCAAAGAAGTCCAACTACTGTTGGTGACAGAGTTTACTTTGCAGCCTTTAATGATTTTAAAGATTACTACTTAGATCTTGATGCTATCTTAAGCACATATAATGGAGATTAGTTTGATTCAATTGTTGATGTGACTACTTCTGTCCTTACTCTTAACGATGTGGTCTCTACTACTGCTGGCTCATTTAGTACCATTTCTGATCCAATCATGCGTGCGATAGTGAATGCAAACAATGAATTTCAGATTGATGATGTGTTAGTGACTTTAATTAATGACAGTCAGTGGCTTGTTTCAGATGCTTCCAATGGCACCTTGAAAACTTCTATTCGAGCAATAACCAAAGGTGTTCCACTTGATATTGGTGATATTCCAACCGGGGCTTACTGGACAACCCCAAAAGAAATTGAAGATGCATTAATAAAAATATGGTGCGGCTGCAGAGTGGCCATAGAACCACATGGATGCGATTCTATTAGAATATTTGGTAGTTGCAATGGATTTTTTGGCACTAACGGAGGCGGTGTTCTTACTGTTAGCTTTACTCCAGGTGGCGGGAATATTGGGGAAATTTTGAATGAAGAAGTTTCTAATAACTTTGAATTTTTCTTCAATTTATCGACATTTCACAATCAAGATGGGGCCATATTGGCTATTGCAGATTCACACTGTACTACTGAAGTTAGTCCTGCCGAAGCAGGTTTTAATTTTGATCCTGCAACCTTTGGTACTTGTGATTTAAAAAATAGACGGATAGACGAAATAATAACTTCTGGAACTGAACGAATGCTTGTTTCTACCTATTTTAACGATCTGACATTTTCTGCTACCCATAATGCAGAGATATTTTCGGAAACTTTTATTGGTACCAGCTGGCAAAAATCAAGGGCTAGTCTAAGTGTAAGTGTAGATGCAAATCGCAGAGGCGTTCCTTGTAACTTTATAGAATCCAAAGATGATGATGAATCTTGTGGTAATTGCAAGCACCGAATTACACGGGTTACATGGTCAGGTCTCTGTGCACATTGTGATGGAGATCTTATTGGTGATTTCAGTAAAGTCAGAAATAGCATTACCTTGACTAGGAACCAGTCGGTTGATTTCGAGTGTTGTGAATAATTGTTATTTTAGTAGCATCAGGAAGGATTACTGATTGTAATCCTTCCTGATGCAATTTAAGTAAAATAAATGCAATTTTAATAATCTATAAATAGAGCGGAAATGAGATCTTTATTTGTTTTTTTATTAGCAAATTATTTTGCTCTTGCATATCATCAAGCTGCTGCTCAGTCAGCAGGTTATACGATAGAAAGCTTCCAGGATGTTTACACTGAACTTACTAATTATGAATCGGTTTCCTTACTCACCATGGGAGATCTTTTTTGGGAACTTGAATTTCCATTAAATTTTCAATTTCCATTTTATGACTCCTTGTATGAAAGTGTTATATATCATCATGAAGCCTGGGGAATGTTTACTGATGATGAAGACCTTGCTCTTTTTTTGATGGATTTCACGAGGCTTTATGCTTTTGATGACCTCGTAGATACTTCAAATATTACGTCAGATGTAAGATTTTCGCATGTTATGTCCAATAATTTGCAGGCTTTTGTATTGCAATTTACCAAAAACAGGTTTTTTGCGGATCCCTATGAAGATTCATTAGATACTTATTTAAATTTTCAAATATGGCTATATGAAAATGGTGTAATGGAAGTACATTTTGGCGAAATGCACATGGATGGCAACCCGATTTATGCTCCCGGTAAAGGTTTTTACTGTTATACAACGTCCGGTGGAATAGATACAAATGAAGTTTGTGGGCCTCATATGGGGATTTCTAATCCACTAGACGAAGAGGATGCAATTGCACTTTCGGGGAGTTATGACGATTATGAGGTTGTTGGAGATTTATATTCTGTATTAACCGTATTACCTCCGGAAGGATGGATTATTAGATTCAAACCCAAATCCGTAGGAATATTTGATCCGGTACTTATAACCAATCAGCTAGCCATAAAACCCAATCCCACAAGCTCATATATCTTGATACCAGATTCTGGCAATAAAGTGACAATTTTTGATTTCTCGGGGAAAATTGTATATGAAGGAACTGCACCTGAAAACAAAGTAAGCGTTTCAACATTGCCTACTGGAATGTATTTTATTCAAATTTCCTCAGATTACAATTCATCAATTGGCAGATTTTTTAAACTTTGAGAGAACCTCTAACAAATCTTTGAATTTTATATAGGGCAGAAAAAACAATCGGGAATTTATTAGAGGTGCCCTTTAGGGAACCTCTAATAATCTCACTCTCTTAGGAGAAATATAGAAAGAAACTTAATAGTATGAAATTGTCCATTTTCTTTGCACAGTTTTAATGGACAAACGCATGTTTTATTTCTTCAAATGATTTCTTGCGGAGATCAACAAAAATCACTCAGCCCATTCCTCCCTATCCAAACTCCTGAAATTAATGTCCTCTGCTAAATGTTTTTTAAAAGCGCAGAACCGGAAGAAGCCACAAGGACAGGGGTTCGTTTTTATTATTTATCATGATCTAAACGGTTCCTCTAAAGGAGGGTGAAACATATATAATCTCGTCACTCCATGCTCCTGATGGAAGGTCTGCACCTTGCACCTTTTCCGCTGATAAAATTACCTTTGCCGCATTCTTAAAGCAAAATTTAGTTTATGAGCTTACTTGTCATTGGTTCTGTCGCATTTGATGATGTGGAAACTCCATATGGGCACGCAGAGAAAATCGTCGGTGGTGCCGGAACCTATATCGCCTGGTCCGCTTCTTATTTTACCCATGCTATCCGAATGGTTTCTATCATCGGCGAGGACTTTCCTTTGACTGAGCTCGAAGCGCTGCAAAAAAGAGGTGTTGATACGGCCGGCATCAAAATCGTTGAAGGCGGCAAATCCTTTTTCTGGGCAGGCCGGTATTTCAATAACCTCAATTCCCGTGAAACATTGGTGACAGATCTCAATGTGCTGGCAGATTTTGATCCCGTCCTTCCGCCTCATTTCAGGGACAGTGAATTTGTCATGTTGGGAAATCTGCTTCCCTCCGTTCAGCTCAGCGTGATTAACCAAATGGCCCACCGGCCAAAACTCATCGCCCTAGACACTATGAATTACTGGATGGACAATGCCATGGATGAACTCAAGGAAGTATTATCAAAAATAGACCTGCTCATCATCAATGATGAAGAAGCCCGCCAGCTTTCAGGCCATTACTCCCTTTTACGGGCT
>JBDSPM010000368.1:0-9007 GCA_039930325.1 Saprospiraceae bacterium | reverse complement strand
AAATCATGATTTTTTATATTTTAGCTACATCATACTCTTCACTAAGCGGTTTTTGCAGAAAATGAAAAGCCAATAATGAAAAAAATTCTTTATCCGACCGATTTCTCCGAAACGGCGGAAAATGCGTTCATCTTTGCGTTGCAGATTGCTGACCATTTAGGCGCCTCTATCATCACCGTCCATGCCTTTGACAAGCCTGATATCAGTAACGCCAATCTTCCCGATACGTTGAAAGAAGTCTATGATTCCATCGACCTGGAAGAGTTTGAGAACTTCGAGGATGAGGTGCCTGTCTTACGCGACATAGCGATCGACCATGGATACTACCACGTACCTATGGTCCACGTGCTGGAAGAAGGAGCTGCAGTATCTGCAATACTCAGGACGGCCAATAAAAATAAAGTTGACCTCATAGTTATGGGCACCACAGGTGCAGGCAAGATGGAAAAATTGTTTTTTGGTACAGTTTCCGGAAAGGTCCTTGAAGAGGCTCATTGCCCTGTAGTAGTCGTTCCGGCAACGGCTACATTTGATGGTATCATTGACAACATAGCCGTAGCTACCAATTTCACAGAAGAAGATGTGGTCTTAATTGAAGAGCTCAGGAAATTCCGTGAGATCATGAGATGCCATATTCACGTGGTTCATGTCAATACAGAGCAAAACAGTGAAAATGGCCAGCTAGCAACTTTCTGCGAACGATGGCATAATGATAAAAACATAACACCTCACCTTGTCAATCATTCTGACATCAATGAGGGCCTTGGATTGTTTGTGAAGGAAAATAAAATTGACTTGCTTGCCTTGCTTTCGCATAAGAAAAACTGGTTTGAAGACTTGTTTTACAAAACCAGGGCAAAAAATATTTCCTTTCACCAATCTATTCCCTTGCTCGTGTACCAGGCTGAGAACCTCAGTTCCTGAGACAATTTTTATAAAATCGCATATTCCCTGGTAGTCCGTAAACGGTGAGGTATGTTTCCGCATAGCTTATTAGATTACTAAAGGCCAGCTCTTTGCCACAGAATGGACAGGTTTATAAAAGGTTTCCATCTTTACTGCGAAATGCTAAGTGTCAGATGAATTATATTGAAACTATTGAATTTCTCTTCAGATCACTTCCGATGTTTCAGCGGATTGGAGATGCTGCCATAAAGAAAGATCTTACTAATACAAGGCTGCTTTGTCATTTGCTTGACGCGCCACAGGAAAAATTCCAATCCATTCACGTTGCCGGGACGAATGGGAAAGGTAGCACTTCACATATGCTCGCATCTGTTTTTCAATCTGCCGGAAAGAAAGTTGGTCTCTACACCTCACCTCATTATGTTGACTTCCGGGAAAGGATCAAAATCAATGGGCAGATGATATCGGAGAAAGAAGTCATTCATTTTGTAAAAAATTATAAGGACGCATGGCAGGTAATACAGCCTTCTTTTTTTGAAATAACAGTGGCCATGGCTTTTGATTTTTTCCGGAATGAAAGAGTGGATATAGCCATCATCGAAACGGGATTGGGAGGCAGGCTTGATTCGACCAATATCATTCAGCCTATGCTTTCTGTGATTACCAATATCGGTTATGATCATATGGCTCTGCTGGGGAACTCATTACCTGAAATAGCATTCGAAAAAGCAGGCATTATCAAAAAAGAAATTCCGGTGGTGATAGGTGAGTGGCAAAAGGAAACAGCAGAGGTTTTCAAAAAGAAAGCACTGAAAGAAAACGCGTCTATTCATTTTGCATCTAGACATGTGACCCTTCAACTTAAACAAGGTGACATGTTCAAAAAGACGTATTCCGTTAAAACTCGATCAGGTGAATGGATCGCCAACATCGAAACAGATTTAACAGGACCCTATCAACAAAAAAATATTCGAACCATTCTTGAAACCATTTGGTGCTGGAACAAATATTATCCAGGACAAAATATATCGGGTTCACAAATAAAAAATGGATTAAAATCGGTTAAGTCATCTACGTCCATGATAGGCAAATGGATGATCATACAAAAGGAACCATTCGTATTAGCCGATGCTGCACATAATATCGATGGCATGAAAACCATTCTACCTGAATTACTGAAAATCAATAGGGATGCAAAGCGTTTCGTTTTGGGCTTTGTTTCTGATAAAGACGTAAAAAAAATACTTTCTCTTTTTCCAAAAGATGGTATATACTATTGGTGCAGTCCGGATATCCCTCGTGGAAAACCGGCGGTTGAAACGATGTCCGCAGGAAAAGAAATTGGATTAAACGGTGATGCTTACAAAAGTGTAGTACATGCATTCAAAGCAGCAATGGCCAAATCATCAAAAAAAGATTTGATTTTTGTCGGAGGAAGCAGCTATGTCGTTGGTGACTTCCTGGAGGCAAAACAGAATAACGAATAATGAATAATGAATAACGAATAACGAATATCGAGCGCAGTGAAGATCCCACAGTATGCGGGAACGAATAACGAATATTGAATATCGAAGTTTAATCACTTCTTATTCAATATTCATTATTCAATATTCTGCATTCCGCAGGAGGGTGGATGGAGGGTCTCGAACCCACGACCTCTAGAACCACAATCTAGCGCTCTAACCAACTGAGCTACAACCACCATTTTGACCATTCCCCATTATGGATTTTGGAAACGGATGGCAAATATAATCGTTTCCTCAGTTCGTTGCAGGAGTTTTTTCAACCTTGAAGGTCCTGGTTATTGGATTCAACGGGGCATTTACCAATTGTCCATGCACATCCATTAAGCTTAGCTTTATGGTATTATCACCTTCAGGTAGCCCTTCGATATAGTTAGGTTGCCAGCTATTGATCATGTGCTTTTCACCATTGATATCTGCTTCTACATGATAACTCTTCATATCAGCGTTGACCATATAAAAATCGAGCATCACCTTTTTTCCATCGTCTCCTGTATACAGGCCTTTCGGACGGCTGTAGAACAACATTGGGCCTGCTACTGGAACCAACTTTTCAAAGCTTTTATTCTTTACAGTTGCCTTGCTTGCTTTATATGCAGTTGAATTTTTCAGGCTTTCATGATACGACCTGGATAAAAAGGAAAGGATGTAATGATCACCCTCTGTTATATCCTGATCAAATGAATTCGTGTATTTAGCGATATAAGGTTCGTTGTCTATAATTAGATGGATATGCTGTCCTTCTTTGCTGTTGGCACATTGTTTTTGAGGTGCATCGGGTGTTTGTTCGCCCAATTTGTAGCTTGTGCCTTCGATTACTGCTGAAAATTTGCCGTTTTTGTACGAGATTGATTTGAGATTTGCATCAGGAAAGTTTTGCGATGGAGCAAATGGCGTCAGTGTATATTTGACAGCCGGTGCAGCAGCCGGAGCCGGAACTTCAACCTTTGGTGGTGCTTCAGGCAACTTGTCCGGTTGGTTTTTACAGCCGGTGAGGAGGAGAAATAATCCTAAAAAGAAGAAGATGTTTTTCATTTTATATTGTTTTTGACGATTTAACCAGATTAAAATTAAGAATGTCTGCAATTTTATACCACTTATTAATACCAGGACGAATTTAATGTCAATTCAGGAGCCAGAGAAACCATCGATCAGGGTCTCCCAAATGGGGCCCTTCGAGCAATTGTTCAAAAAGAATTATGGCTTCGTCTGTAGTGTCATCTTTAAATATGTCGGGGATAAGTCAAAAGCCGAAGATATTGCCCAGGAGATATTCACTGAATTGTGGCTAAAACGTGAGCAGGTTACCATTCATACTTCACTGTCGGCATACCTGAGACGAATGGCTGTATCAAGGTCGTTAAATTATCTGCGCGATACTAAAAAGTACAACTGGGAAGATATTGACTCCTTAACGGAATCTATACCGGATGCTACGAACCAACAGCCAAAGGCAATTCAGCAACTTGAAGAAGAAGAGCTAAAGGAAATGATGGAGAAAGCTATTGAAAAATTACCGGATAAATGCAGAGTGGTTTTCCTGTTGAGCCGCCATGATGAATTGTCCTACGCGGAAATAGCACAAAACCTGAATATTTCAATAAAGACGGTGGAAAACCAAATTGGCAAGGCCCTGAAATATCTCCGCATGGCCTTGGCGAACAATAGGGGATAAGATTGATAAAAGTGTCTAATAGTAAGTATGATGGAACAATCCAATGAGGTTAGAATAGGCAGGTTGCTCTCCGGTGAATCGGGGAGTGACGAAAGAGCGGCATTTGAGAATGAATTGGCGTCCAATCCTGCATTGAAGGATGAGTACCAGGCTTACAGGAAGATCTGGGAAAACAGCATTACCGAAAACAAGGATCAATGGCAAAGTGAAGATGCGTGGAACAAATTTTCAAAAGCAATCCACCCCGTTCGCGTTGAGGTAGCATACAAGAGATTAAATGTAAAATGGGCTGTCGCTGCCGCTATAATTCTTGCTCTCGGGTCCTTTTTCCTTTATTGGAATGATGGCACGCCGGTGACCTATGCATACAGCGATAAAAATGCTGAACCTCTCGTGCTCTCAGATGGATCTAAGATTTATTTGAATAAACGTTCTTCTGTTGAAGTGTTTCCATTCAGGCACAAGAAACGTAGGGTAGCTCTCAATGGCGAAGCTTTTTTTGAAATTGCCCCCGATGTGAAACGTCCCTTTACAGTCGAATCCGGAGGAACTATTACCGAAGTGGTAGGCACTTCTTTTAATATCACCCAGACACCGGAAAATATAAGGATCTATGTGCAAAAAGGAAAAGTGATATTCAAATCCATCGAAAAGGAAAAGGAAACCGTGGCCCTGGCTGCAGGTGAAGCAGCCGTTTTTCGTGGTGACAGGATGCAGCTTATTCCAAATCCTTCTCCAAATATAAATGCATGGCATACGAAGCATCTGGATTTTCCAAAGAATATGTCAATAGCAGAGATCATAGAAGATGCATCTGCTTATTTTAATCAAGCGATTTCGCTTGAGAATACCTCTCTGAAAGATTGCAGGATAGGGAATGCACTCGCCTACAATGATCCGGATATCAATGCGGTACTTAAACCATTAGCCAGCTTCGTCAATGGGACGATAAAAATGGAAGACAAGAAATGCTCCATCCTCGGTGGCAATTGTCCCTAAATCCCCTGACACCCTTGTAAAATAGCTTCGGCATACAAGGAATGGGGACTTTTGATTTTTATTGCCAATTGCCCCTATATCCCCTGAATGGGGACTTTTGATTTTCATTGCCAATTGCCCCTATATCCCCTGAATGGGGACTTTTGATTTTCATTGCCTATTGCCCCTAAATCCCCTGAATGGGGACTTTTGATTCATATTGTCTATTGCCTATTATCTATTGCCTATTGCCTATTGTCTATTGCCTATTGTCAATTGTCTTTTTTCCCTGTCGTCCCACTTCGCACGTTTCACAATTGACGTTTCACGCTTGACGATTGACGCCTCTCGATTGACGCCTCTCGATTGACGCCTCATGATTTCGTAAGTTTGCCCCCTCAGAAACGGATATGAGTCCAGTTAAAACAGATTTATTAATTATTGGCGCAGGCCCGGTAGGCCTTTTTACAGTATTTGAAGCCGGCCTGCTTAAAATGAGATGCCACCTCTTGGATGTCCTCCTGCATATAGGCGGGCAGCTCACTGAAATTTATCCAAAGAAGCCTATCTACGATATTCCCGGATTTCCAATTATTCTGGCAAGTGACCTTGTTTACAATCTCAAGCAACAAATAGAGCCATTTAAGCCCACATTTACACTCGGAGAACGAGCTGACAGGATTGAATCGAATGGGGATGGTTCATTCAGGGTCTTCGGGCACAAAGGTTCCATCATAGATGCGAAAGTAATTGTGATAGCCGGGGGTCTGGGTTGTTTCGAACCTAGAAAACCACCCATTCCTGGTATAGAAAAATTCGAAGGGAAAGGGGTTGACTATTTTATAAAGCAGCCAGAAGACTATGCAGGACAAAGAGTCGTAATAGCCGGAGGCGGTGATTCGGCTCTGGACTGGACTATTGAATTAGCAGATGTTGCCAAATCAGTTACATTGATTCATCGAAGGACAAGCTTTCGAGGAGCCCCTGATTCAGTGGATAAAGTGGTGAAATTGGTAAAGGATAAAAAAGTAAATCTTATCACCAATGCGAGTGTCATTGATCTTGAGGGAAAAGATAAGCTCGAGACTGCAATCCTAGATCACAATGAAGAAAAAGTAAGGCTGGCAACAGATTATTTCCTTCCTTTATTTGGTTTGACACCGAAGTTAGGTCCTATTGCTGAATGGGGTCTCGGAATTGACAAGACGGCAATTCAGGTTGATCCCCTGGATTACAGTACAAACATAAAAGGGATTTATGCTGTGGGGGATATTAATACATACCCAGGAAAACTGAAACTCATCCTTTGTGGTTTTCACGAGGCCACACTCATGTGTCAGTCAGCATTTCATCATATTTATCCTGAACAGAAATTATCTTTCAAGTACACGACTGTAACGGGTATTGAGGGATTTTCAGAAAATGCAATGGAGTAGCCTGGGGAGGAATTAAGGAATTATCCTCCTGTCTCCTGGCGCAGCTGTTTTATCTGGCTGTCCCAGAGACGTTTTAAATCTTCGATTTCTTTTTCTCCGGTAAAATCGGTGATTTCAAGTACGGTTTCTTCCGTGACAGGGGAAAGGTACATCCTGAACTCAAGATATTCATGACGAGGTGCACCTTCCCATTTAAATCGTATGCGTTCCTCCTCTATGTCATCCACCACTTCGGCATTCTCTTCATTTCCATCCCAGGTAAATGTGTAGACATCCGTATTGATATCAACACCATCACAAAACCACCTGACAAGACATGCAGGGGTAGTAAGGAACTTATAAAGGATGGCTGGAGAGGCTTTAAAAATATATTCCAGGTCTACGGGTATTCGCTTCATAATTGATAACTAAATAAAAGGCAAATGCGGCGCCTTTTCTTATACTGAAGGGCGTAAATAAAACAGAATTCCTGAATATAACAAACAATTGAACTTTTTTTACACACAACCCATTAATTCTCTTTTGGATCTTAACAGCCGGTCTGCTTCTGGTTATTATAGGATATTCCGGAATCCGGTACTAAATAAAGGAGATTAAAAAAATAAATTAATATTACGGTTAGATTGGAAAATCGTACTTTTGCGCCTCTTTTTGTAGCAACACGGCAAAGAAGGAACGTTTTTTGTCAGCTATTTTTATCCAGAACTTATTAATGAAAATTTTGCCATGAGGCAGTTAAAGATAACCAAGTCCATTACCAACAGGGAAAGCCAGTCCCTTGAGAAATATCTGCAGGAGATCGGGAAAGTCGATCTGTTAACCCCTGAGAAAGAGGTAGATCTTGCCAAAAAAATTAAGCAGGGCGATCAGATCGCTCTTGAAACATTAACAAAAGCAAATCTCAGGTTTGTCGTTTCCGTAGCCAAACAATACCAAAATCAGGGACTTTCACTTAGTGACCTCATCAATGAGGGAAATCTGGGTCTGATCAAAGCCGCGCAGCGTTTTGATGAGACACGGGGATTTAAGTTTATTTCGTATGCTGTTTGGTGGATCCGCCAGTCTATTTTGCAGGCGTTGGCAGAACAATCACGTATTGTGCGATTACCTCTGAACAAGGTTGGTTCGCTAAATAAGATCAATCGCGCTTTTTCACAATTAGAGCAGGAATTCGAACGGGAGCCTTCTTCGGAGGAATTAGCAACTATTCTTGAAATATCAGCTGATGAAGTTGAAACCACTTTAGGCGTTGCTGCGAGACATGTTTCAATGGATGCCCCTTTCGTAGATGGAGAGGATAACTCATTGCTTGATGTTTTGGAAAATCCAAATACACCCGGTACTGATTCAGGTCTTGAATATCTTGAATCTCTTCGCAGGGAGATAGATCGCTCATTAGGTACATTGACAGACCGCCAGGCTGATGTCATCAAGTTGTACTTTGGCATCGGAGTGGAGCATCCATTATCACTTGAAGATATAGGTGATCGTTTTGGATTGACGAGAGAGCGGGTTCGCCAGATTAAGGATAAAGCGATCAATAAACTGAGATCAGCCAGCAGAAGTAAGTTGCTGAAGCATTATCTCGGAGCGTAAACAGAGAATTTATTTTTTTTTTTGCGAAGCAAAAATCTATAAATACAATAAAAGAAGAAGGCCATTCGAAGTAATTACACGAATGGCCTTTTTTCTTTTGGTATGTTATGAGATAAGCAGCATGGATTAATGTTTCTCCTCCAGCTTATTTAGATATTGAAGATTGTCGATATCCAGGACTTTGGCAAGCTTGCCAACTTTCTTCAGATCAATATTTCCAAGAAAGCTGAGCATAGCAAAGTTCTTTTCACCTCCTACAATCATCAAAAGCTCCTGCACGATGTCACCGCTGGATTTTGCCATGAACTGGACATTTTCACCGTTTTCTTTTGCAGTCAGCAAGAGTTCATACTCTTTTGTATTGATGGTCTTCATAGCTTCCTGGTAGAATGGCACCGTATTTACTTCTGTATGCAGTACGCGGAGACCCTTGATGCTCCGGATGACTTCCTGTACATCAGGCTCCATGTCTTTGATCTCAATTTTAGAAACCATTTCAAACATTTTAGGACTGATATACACTGCGCTGAAGCGTGAGTCGTCGATATACTTGTTGAAGTATTTAGTGATGGCATCTTCCTGTCCGAAAGAAGCCATCGTAGTCGTAAGGATGACGAAGAAAGAAAGAATAAGAGATTTCATGATAGTATGAATTGAATTAAAGTGATGGGATTAGATTATTTGAACATCTCGGCATATTCGCCGGCTTTCTGTATGTTGATCATAGCTTCGCTTTGTGATTTATTGAGCCTGGAAGAAACAAAAGCAAGTGCTTCTCTCACTTCCTGGTATGCTTTGTAGGGATCGTCGTACGTCTCGGCCATTTGTGCCGACTGTGTGGCTTGCTGACTATATTTCCATACACCCAGTCCTGACAAGACAAAGAGGAGTAT
>JBDSPM010000367.1:0-6486 GCA_039930325.1 Saprospiraceae bacterium | reverse complement strand
TCATATCCGCGATCAGCATCAAGCGGCACAGGCTGACTTTCCATTCCTACTACTTCAGGTTTAAATGAGAAAACAACAGGCTTGCCTGATTCTATGACATCCGGATTGCTTAGTATCCGCATTCTATATGTCTTTCCATTTCCTGCTGGCCTGTTTTGAATGAGAGTATCCCCGGAAGCAGGAGCAACGTTGGCATCTTCTTTTGAAAAGCTTCCCTTACAGCTGATCAAGAAGAATAACCCTATCAGGAAAGCAACCGAGGCTTGGGTACTGTATTTCATTTTGTGTCAAACATATTTCAAATTCAACCGGACAGAAAGATAATCAAAGGTATCGTGCCGGGATGGGCCAGAAAATGCAGAGTCAAATCTGATAAAATGCAACTTACAGACCAAGTGAACCTTAAACGTTTTTGTTAAATAAAGGCTGAATTTTCAACAATACAGGCAGCGTTCGGGTTTAAGCCTGTATCTCTCTCTTATTGGAATGTAATCAGACGAACTTGGTTCAATCCCCATTCCTGCTCCAATAAATTGCTCTCCCTTTGAATTATTGGGCTAACTTTGTAGCAGTCAGCATTTTATCATAGATTAACAAGAGATCATTATTATGAAAAAACCATTTACATCTACCTTTCTCACAGGCTGTTTGGCTTTCTTCCTCCTGCTGGCCTTTCATACGAAGAGCAATGCAGAATGCCATGCCATATTCGGATGGGAGCAATCTCCAAATAGCCTCCTGGTTACTTTTCACGACTCCTCAACCAGCAGTTTTGAGATCGTATCCTGGTTCTGGAATTTCGGGGATACCCATACTTCCGATGCCCACAACCCGACACATCTCTATGCAGCTCCCGGAACATATGAAGTTTGCCTGACGATACATGACAATCATGACTGTACCAGCACAGTTTGCCACAATGTGGTGGTAGCCGCCATACCTCCCGGCGACTGCATGGCTGCATTCAGTTATTTGCAAACACCAGGAACGATGACGGTTCATTTTACCGATCTGTCTACCAGTAGCCACGATATCACTACCTGGCATTGGAACTTTGGGGATGGCACTGAATCAAATGATCACAACCCAAATCATATCTACGCCCAGCCTGGAACCTATCAGGTTTGCCTGACTATTCATGATAATAGTGATTGTAATGACACACACTGCTCAACCATAACAGTTGTAGCTGGAAACGCGGGAGATTGCGAAGCTCAGTTTGAATATATCCAAACACCAAATACGTACACCATACATTTTACCGATCAGTCCTCCAGCAGCCACGATATCACCTCATGGATCTGGAATTTTGGAGACGGTCATGATTCTGATCAACATAATCCTACACATACGTATGCAGCGCCTGGTACTTACGAGGTATGTCTGACGATTCATGATAATGCAGGATGCTCGGATACGTATTGCGCGGCAGTAGTGGTAGCCCCCGCCATCCAGGACTGTAATGCATCCTTCGAATATGAGCAGTTGCAGAATTCTTTAGGCGTTCACTTCTTTGATAACTCAACCAGCTCATACGATTTCTCATCATGGCACTGGAATTTTGGCGATGCACATGAATCTAATGATCAGAATCCTATTCACTTCTATGCTGCTCCTGGCACATACCTGGTTTGCTTAACGATTCATGACAACACAGGCTGCGAGGATACCTATTGTGAGGAAGTAACAGTCAATGCTGTTGTTCCGGGTGATTGCATGGCTTCAATCGAATATTCACAGGCAGAAAATTCGCTTAATGTTCATTTCTTTAATACTTCCACAAGTGAACATGATATCATTTCACGCTTCTGGACATTTGGGGATGGAAGCTCAGGGGATGGAAATGATCCGCATCACATATATGATCATCCGGGTACCTACTTAGTGTGCCTTACAATCCATGACAATTCAGGTTGTGTGGACACGCATTGTGATTCGATCACGGTCAATGAGGTTTCGGAGGGTGATTGCATGGCTTTCTTTACATGGTGGCAGAGTGAATATCACCTGACCATTCACTTTATGGATTCTTCTTCCAGCTCACATGATATCACTACATGGCATTGGGATTTTGGTGATGGACATTCATCGAATGATCACAACGTAACCCATACATATGCCGAGCCCGGCACGTATGAAGTGTGCCTCACGATACATGATAATGGTGATTGCAATGATACCTACTGCACAGTCGTGACTGTATTGCCTGTTAGCGGCGGAGGCTCATGCCATTCATTGTTCTCTTTCCAGAATGAGCCTGGATCCCTGATAGTTCATTTTACGAATGCGGCTACCAGTCCTCACAATATCATATTATATCTCTGGACATTTGGAGATGGAGGGGTTTCAGATAATCCGAATCCAACCCATGTATACGAGAATCCGGGCACGTATGAAGTGTGTCTTACTATTCTTGATGATGCAGGATGTGAGGATAGTTATTGCCACCCGGTTACTGTAGGTGCAAGTAATTCTGAATGTCATGCTGTTTTCACAGCTGTTGTAGATACTTCGGGACTCATTGTAACATTTACAAATGCTTCTACCAATACTACTCCCAATACGACCTACTACTGGACATTTGGTGATGGAACCACTTCAACAGAAGAAAATCCAGTGCATACCTATTTAGAACCTGACAATTATACAGTTTGCCTGTTTATTACAGATACGAATACTGAATGTGAAAACCATGTATGTCATATTATAAATGCACATCCTTTTGGTGGTATTCATCAATCAGGCCTGTATGCTGATGAACAGAATAATGAAAGGATGAAAGAAAAGAAGAATCCTGCGATGGAGCATTTTGTTTCCATCTATCCAAATCCAACAGCGATATCGACAACTATTGAATATGAACTGATAGAAAGTGCAGGTGTCAGCATTGAGCTTTGTGATGTATATGGATTAAAGATCCGACAGGTCACGAATGAAATTGAGCTGACCGGCTTGCAGAGACATAGTGTTGATGTGACCAACCTGAATCCGGGTATCTATTTGATCAAGGTCCGGATCAATCAGGAGATTATCATCAGGAAGATCATTGTGACGAGGTAAAAAAAGTAATCGGTTCGATTTTCGATTTTCGATTTTTAAAAAACAAAAGACGATGGTTTCGCCAGAAACATCGTCTTTTGTTTTTTTTACAGTTCCATTTCTTTTGTGGTGAAATCCGTTGCGCATTCTACACCGGTCATTTCCAGTCAGGCTTCGCTTTTGTCGCCGCTTAGCAGGGTTTGCCCCTGCGAAGTTATATCTCCCAAGCCTTTGCCTTTCGAATCATACTCAATTACGACTCGCACCTGCGAAGTCATATAACTTTATACTTCTCCTGCTGATGCAATTCGTGCAATTCGTGGCAAATGAAGTTGAAATGTATTAATAATTATCACCAAATTCTTTTAATGACCCCAGCCGCAAATCAATATTTTTATTTGGCTCATCACTACCACTTTCTGAAGATGTAATCATTACTGTAAAGGCTCCGATATTCCGGCCTAATTGCATATCACTGATCTTATCCCCCACCATGATGCTTTTAGAAAACTGAATTTCGGGAAACATCATGGCTGCTTCTAAAGCGAGTCCGGGATTGGGTTTTCGATCTGGATATTTTGGATCATCGAGGGTGCAATAGTAAATGGCATCAATCCGCCCTCCCGCGAGTGTAATCTCCTGCAACATATATTGATGAATTTCTCCCAAAGCCTGTTCATCCATCAATCCCCTGCCAATGCCCCGTTGATTCGTGATGACAACTATTCTTCCAAAAACTTTGCTCAACTTCGCGAGTGCTTCTTTAGCGTCCTCTATAAATATAAATTCACCCGGATTGAACACATAACTCTCATCTTTATTTACATTGATCACTCCGTCGCGGTCAAGGAATAACGTCCAGGTCTTATTTACTTCATTTAATTTCAATTCATGCTGTTTCAATTCCTTTTGCGCGCGCTGATAATCTTCAGGAATTCCTATATCAACAAAATAATGATCTTGTATCAGTCCAAAAAAAGGATGCGTTTCTACATCCTTTGCGAGGTAGTCTTTTTCAAATGAAAATACTTTTGGAAACGATTTTTTTAAGAACCTCACTTTATTCAGGATATAAACGCCGCCATTGATGTTTCCTTTCTCAACAAATTTCTTTTCTGTGAATCGAATGATCCTTCCATTGTCAGCTGTCTCAACTACCCCATACCTGTCGAAACGACGCATTGGCTTTAACGCAAGCGAACATTCAGCTTGTTCTTCGACATGCTTTTTCCTAAGTAAATGAATTTCCACCTTAAATAAAGTATCTCCATTGACAACCAATACATCACGCTCGATGGATTTACCCAAGGCAAACCTGATAGCACCACCGGTGCCTAACGGCTGCTCTTCATGCACAGTGACATAATTGAGATAAGGAAATTCGCTTTCCACAAACGCTTCAATGGCTTCATGCCTGTAGCCAAGGGAAAAAATAAATCGTTCAATGCCCTGGGATAAAAGATATCGTATGACAAAGGTCAGAAACGGATGCCCCGCTACGGGAGCCATCGTCTTGGGCATATCAGGAACTGCCTCTTTCAATCTTGTCCCTAATCCGCCTGAAAGTATGATAGCCTCTCTAATCAAAGTATTTATCTTCTACAAGCTCGCATATAATATGACCCAGCATGATGTGGCTTTCCTGGATCCTGGGTGTATCCGCAGAAGGTACATTGAGCAGTAAATCGCATTCATCTTTCATATTTCCCCCACTCTCCCCTGTAAATGCAATATTGATCATGCCTTTTTTCTTCGCCTGCTTAAATGCCTCAATGATATTTTTTGAATTGCCTGAAGTAGATAAACCAATTAATACATCACCTTTCAGACCTATTCCTTCAATCATCCTTGAATACACGGCATCATATCCGTAATCGTTTGCCACAGCCGTCAGATAAGATGTGTTGCAATGCAAAGCTTCAGCAGGCAGGGCCAACCTGTCTTTATAAAATCTACCTGAAAATTCTGCTGCTAAATGCTGCGCATCAGCCGCACTGCCGCCATTGCCACAAAAATAAACCCGATGACCTTCCTGAAATGCGGTCACAATGGCAGCTACAGATTTTTCTACAGTCTTCAAAAGGGCTTCATCCTGCAGCACCTTTTGTTTCACAGAGATTGAAGTAGATATTATCTCTTTTATTTTGTTATTCATAGGGTTTAAAATTAACCTAATTCTAAGTATTCCAGTTGTTACCGATCTTTTGCCCCGATGGTGGCAAGTATGATTTTCTCAGTCCGTTTGTTACCGATCTTTTGCCCCGAGGGGGCAAGTATGTTTTTTCTCAGTCCGTTTGTTACCGACCTTGAGCCCCGATGGGGCAAGGATATTTTTTATTATGTGTTTGGTACCGGCCTCCAGCCCCTCTGGGGCAAGTATGTAATACAAAACCAAATGATATAACACCAAGTTAAGTAGAGAACACGAAGAAAACAATTCACATTTCCACACTATCACATTGTCACATTATCACATTGTCACATTGTCACATTGCCATATTGCTACATTATTTTAGATCACAGTTCACACTGTCCATGTGGATAATCCATGCTCTACAAACTGATAGTCTCTGTGCTTCCCTCCGAATTTTTCTAATTGTTGGATGACTTCATACTTTGTATTTCCGGGGCAATAAAAGACCATGAAACCTCCGCCGCCTGCACCCGAGATTTTTCCACCCATTGCACCGGCCATCTTAGCAGTGTTATAAATATCTTCGATGAAATCATTGCTGATGCCTTCGGCCATTTTTCTTTTTTGGTAAAATCCAAAATCGAGGATCTCTCCTATATCATTTAATTTCCCTGTAAGCAGGGCCTCCTTCATCATCAGGGATTGCTGTTTGAGTTGATGCATGGCTTCGATGGCCTCAACATCCTTTCTGATGACATTTCCGGATTGCTGTTCGATGATCTTTGATGATTCCCTGCTCGTCTCCGTAAAATACAGAAGTAAATTATGTTGCAGCTCAAACAGGTATTCCTGCTTTATCCGAAGAGGGTTAACAACTACTTTATCACCACCAAAAAACTCCATGTAATTAACTCCTCCAAATGTTGCTGCATATTGATCCTGTTTTCCACCTGCAAGGTTTAAATCTTTTCGTTCGATTTCATATGCATAATGCGCGATTTCATATTCTCCGAGTGGCAATTTCAACATTTCTGCAAAAGCACCCACGACCGCAACTACCAGGGTCGATGAAGTGCCTAATCCGGATCCGGCGGGTGCTTCTACAAATGTTGATAAGCGGAAGCCCATGCCATTCATTCCATAATCTTTATTGATCCTGTTATAGACACCTTTTAAAAGATCAAGAGTTCCGTCAAGCGGCAATGCTGTCTGTATTTCAAATCTTTGATCCTGGTCTTGATCAATGGATCTTAAGATGATTTCGTTTCGGTCAAGGCGCTCTATAGAAGCATACGCATATAATGAGATGGTTG
>JBDSPM010000366.1:0-5280 GCA_039930325.1 Saprospiraceae bacterium | reverse complement strand
TTGGTATAGTAAGTAAGGCTATTTGATAACAATCGTTATAACTCCAGCCTCTGTTTATTCTAAATTCAATATTTATGCCGGAATACTGATCGATTCATTGACCTGAACAGTCCATCCTCTTTTATCTTGGATGGTTCCAAATCGTATGCCGTTGATCTCATCACGAATTGCTGTGGAAAGCTGCCATTGAGCAGGATTGAGCGGGAGGACTTCATCATTGTAGCTGATCTCCTCTACGTTTGCTACCAGTGCAGCAGTCCCTGTTCCGAATACTTCGACCAGCTCACCTGCACGATATTTTTGCAGTACTTCATCGATCGACAGATCCCGCTCACTGACTTTATACCCGTTGCTTCTGCAGATCTCAAGAGCTGAATCACGGGTGATGCCTTTTAGGATAGTACCGTTAGTTGCCGGAGTGACCACCTCATCCTTGAATACAAAGAATATATTCATCGTGCCTACTTCCTGTACATACTTATAATGAATGGCATCTAACCAGATCACCTGGTCATATCCTTTATCCCTTGCTAGCTTGGAAGGATAGAGAGCAGCAGCATAATTACCTGCAGTTTTAGCCTCTCCTACTCCACCGGGAGCAGCACGGATATAATGATTTTCTACCAGGAGCTTAATTGGCTTCGGATAATAGGGTCCCACAGGCAAACAAATAATCATAAACTTAAATGTCTCGGATGATTTAACACCTATCATCTCATCAGTGGCAAACATCAGGGGCCGGATGTAAAGTGCACTACCTGCCATCTTAGGAATCCACTCGTGCTCTATACTGACTAAAGTATGTATGGCCTCAAGAAAGATCTTCTCCGGCAATTCAGGCATGCACATGCGATGCGCTGACGCATTCAGACGCTCAGAGTGTAGCTCCGGCCTGAACAATAACGGGGTTCCATCTTTTGATCGTGAAGCTTTCATGCCTTCAAAGATGGACTGGCCATAATGCAGGGCCATATTCATCGGATGTATTTCCATCCGCTGCACCGGGCTGATGCGTGGATTTACCCATTCTTTACCATCAAAATCGATTTCGAACATGTGATCCGAGATAATCTTTCCAAAAGGAAGATTCTGAAAGTCTACCTTTGAGGTCTTTGATTGAGAGGTCAGTTGAATGGTTAAGTCCTTCATTGCTATCGATTTTCTGCAAAATTAATTAATTTCATTTTGATCTCATAGTCAGTCTGTTATATATCTTGAAAGAAATCTTTTATATGTACTTACTTCAAAATACTAAAATTTTATTTGGCATATGGCCCCATTTACCACCTATATAATTCCAGAATCTCCGGATAAGGAAACGGCAGGAATGGACCAATGGTTATGGATCATCACTGACAGTCCACTTTTACCAGCCTGTGAAGAACTTTTACAAAAAATCTGCGAAGCCCTTAAGGCTGAATTTAGCAAAGAAGTTAAACTTATTGTTTGTCCTCCGGAAAAGTCGCTGATCATTTCTGATATGCAGCCTAACAGCTTCTCACTTATTTTAAGTTTTGGAATTCCACCTTCACGATTGGGTATCTGGATTGATTTGAATGGACCAGGCATCCGGTATCTTGAATCATATTGTTTTATGCTCACCATTGGTTTAAGTGAATTGATCCATCAGCCCTCTGCTAAAAAAGATCTCTGGTCTTTCATGCAATTGTACCTCAGGTCCACTGACTTCAATGTCCTGAACAAACAACCATAATCCTGCGTATGAAGAGAATTCTGTTTGCAAGTCACAATGATCACAAGGTGGCAGAAATCCGCCTGATGCTTCCACAAGGTTTTTCGCTTCTGAGCCTGCGGGACATCAACTGGACAACTGACATTCCTGAGCCTTTCGAAACGTATGAAGAAAATGCAATAGCAAAAGCGCAATTGCTATTTAACCAAACGGGCCTGAGTTGTTTTGCAGATGATAGCGGATTGGAAGTTGAAGCTCTGGATGGCCGGCCGGGCGTTTTTTCAGCACGCTATGCAGGTATCGAGAGAGACAGCCAGAATAATATTAAAAAATTATTATCTGAACTTTCCGATGTCCCTGATCGCAAAGCAAGTTTTCATTCAGTCATTGCTTACGTAGATGATATAAGCGGTATCCATATTTTCAAAGGAAAAGTTGACGGGATCATAACAAAAAAACAGTTTGGCAATGGTGGTTTTGGGTATGATCCGGTATTTATTCCTGAAGGATTCCATCAGACTTTTGGAGAGCTTTCAGAACTGGTTAAAAACAGGATCAGCCATCGGGCAATAGCAATGAAAAAATTGGTTTCCTTCCTGCAATTTTTAAATAAATAATCATCCTCCATTTGTTCCGTTCCTGTATCTTGGTTCTTAAACTTTTTAAATATGGCTTTACAAGTATTCGGTACCGGTCAGGGTAGAACAGGGACTACCTCATTAAAAGAAGCTTTGGAGCATTTAGGTTTTGGTAAATGCTATCACATGTATGAGCTGCTGAATCGTCCTGAACAAATCATTTATTTTGAAAAAGCAGAGGCTGGCGAAAAGGTCGATTGGGATAAATTGTTTGAAGGGTATCATTCTGCCTGTGATTTTCCTGTCATTCGCTATTATAAAGAAATTTTAGAAAAATATCCGGACGCAAAAGTAATCCATACGACTCGCGATCCTGATTCATGGTTTAAGAGTGTAAGTGATACGATTTTTTGGGTTACCCAGCCTTCTCCGTTGAGAATGCTCAAAATGATGATCCGTTTACCATTTTCACCAATGTTACGAAAGCGCTTGCCTGTCTTAAAATTCAATGGTATGATGGTCCGTAAAGTTTTCGGAGATGATTTGAAAAATAAAGCAAAAGTGATTGGATTTTTTAACGATTACAATAAGGAGGTAGTAAGCTCTATTCCAAAAGAAAAGGTTCTTATCTATGATGTAAAAAACGGATGGGAGCCACTTTGTGCATTTCTGGGTGTACCTGTTCCGGATATACCTTTCCCGAAATCAAATACAACAGAAAATTTTGTCTACAACGTGAAGAACAAACTCATGAAGAAGAATCTTGAATGATATTGATTAACGAAGGATTTTAAACTTCACTTGCCCCACCCTATAATAAATAACTTAAGAAATTATCTTATGAAGGATTTTAAACTTCGCAGGGGCAAGCCCTGCGAGTCCGCAGATTTTTTCATTAGAAAATAAAAATTTGTTTACGGGTGGGGCTTGCCCCCGCCTGTATTAAAAATCATATAAAAAAGCGTCATGTAAGCACATCAATGATCACCGTTGAGCCAAACAATATGCTTGCGATACCATTGGTTTCAAAAAATGCCTGGTTGATTTTGCCGAGATCGTGAAGCTTCACCAACCTGTGTTGCCAAAATAATAATCCTGCAAAACCAAATGCTCCTAACCAGTGAAGAAATCCGAGCGACGTAAAAAGCTGACTTTGATACCACGCTATATAAAATAATAAACAAGCACAAAGGGAATGCAAGCCGATTGATATTTCATTGGCGGTTTTCTTTCCGAATTTTCCCGGAATGGATTGTAGCCCATTTGCTCTGTCAAATTCTTCGTCTTGTAAAGCATAGATGATATCAAAACCGCTTACCCATAACATTACCATCAATCCATACAGAATGGGAAGCAGGTGAAATCTGCCGGTGACTGCTATATACGCTCCTACCGGAGCAAGCCCAAGCCCAATACCAAGAATAAAATGACATAACCATGTGAACCGCTTTGTGTAACTGTAACCAAGAATCACGAGCAAGGCTATCGGAGAAAGGTAAAAACAAAGTGGATTGATCCAAAACGTTGTAAGCAGAAACGCCACTGACATTAGCAGCACAAAAAGTAAAGCAGAAGAAGGTGTAATTGTACCGGCTGGAATTTCCCGCAATACAGTCCTTGCATTCCTTGCATCAAAACCCCTGTCGATATACCTGTTGAAGGCCATCGCAGCGCTTCTCGCGAACACCATACTTAAAATAATCAGACCCAGTAAAGTCCAGCTAAAAAGTGTGTTTTCCATTTTCAAGCCCAGGATATAGGCTAGTATTGCAAATGGAAGTGCAAAGACCGTGTGAGCAAACTTGATGAGCGAGAAATAAGGCTTCATAGGTTAAAATTAAAAATGCCTGTAAGGAATTCTCCTTACAGGCATTTAATCTTTAGCCAACTGACTAAGTAAGCTTAGTGGCTTGGAGGAGTAGTTGGTGTTGGAGTGGCAGGGGCGTTAGGGTCTTTATTTACGTTTCCTGTGATATTGAGGAACGATTGAGCCGGAACCGTATTAGCTACTACGGTCACCCTTTTTGTTTGCTTACCTGGTTTTCCTTTGCTATCGAATTCGACATCGATGACACCTGTCTGACCTGGTGCGATTGGATCTGATGGCCATTTAGGAACAGTACATCCACAGCTACCTTTTGCGCTTGCAATGATCAGAGGCTCGTTTCCTGTGTTTTTGAATTTGTAAGTATGTTTTACATGCTCACCTTCATTGACAGTACCGAAATCAAAATCAGTTTCTTCGAAAGCCATAGAAGTCGTTGGCCCGGATGGGACCTGGTCTTCAGGATTTGCACCTGGTTGGCCTGCAGCTGGTTGTCCTTCGGCTGGAGTCGTAGCTAGATTTTCTCTTGCTTTGTCCTTTGCATCATTTGCACCACCCTGGCATGCTACCATGGTCAATGAGATGACCGCAATAAGAGCTACAAATAGATTTTTGAATAGATTCATTTCTAAAGTGTTTTTTATGTTTTCAAGAATGGGGCAAAAATATAATAAGTTCATATATAATGAACGACCTATCTGATCAGGGCCTGTTAATGAGGTGTGAATCAGCACTTTCCACCTATGAAGACATTGCAATCTAATTATAATAGCCCTTAATTCTATATTTGTGGCCCAGATGGTCCCGTAGTTCAATGTTGAGCTGCGGCGAAATCCCGCCTCAGGCGGGAGATAGAATAGAAGTTATTTGACAAATTTTAATCCCGTAGTTGAATGTTGAGCTACGGCGAAATCCCGCCGCAGGCGGGAGATAGAATAGAAATTATTTAACAAATCTTAGTCCCGTAGTTGAATGTTGAGCTACGGCGAAATCCCGCCGCAGGCGGGAGATAGAATAGAAGTTATTTGATAAGTATGGTCCCGTAGTTCAATGGATAGAATAGAAGTTTCCTAAACTTTTGATGCAGGTTCGATCCCCGCCGGGGCTACAAAAAAGCGAAGAGCAGAGAGCGAAGAGCAGAGAGCAGAGAGCGAATGGCATAGGGCATCTTTTTGTTCCCGATT
>JBDSPM010000365.1:0-3703 GCA_039930325.1 Saprospiraceae bacterium | reverse complement strand
TACTCGTTATTCGTTACTCGTTATTCATACTCTGGTACATCCTCCCATTCATTTGGCTCAAGCCAATATACATCATACCCAAAGTGATCCACCAGGTAAGTACGGAGGTTTTCTTTTAACAAAGAAGATTGTTCAAAACCGGAAAGAACTTCTTTCTGATCCTGTTCATATTTGACAGCCGATGTGGTCCCGGACAGAACATAGTACAAATTCACCCAACCACTTTTTCTGGTCTTCTTGTATTGCTTGCTGGCGTCGAGCTTCCTGAGCTTATTCGAGGCAGCCTGCCCGGCATTTATTTTGAGGTGATACTGAATGTTCTGGTCAAAACCATGCACACCACTCACACTCATATTGATAGCGCTCGACTGAATAAATACCACAGGCAGATATACCTTGCCGCCTTCAATCCTTAAATAATTCCTGAGCTCATTAAACTTAATATCTCTTAAGTCTTCAAGATGAATGTACCTGCTGAAATCCTCAAGTGTTTTCATGTTTTCAAGTTCACCGTTTTTAATATCCACAGCAGCGCTAGCCAGAATTTCATTTAATCGAATATTTCCATTTACGTCATAAGGAATTTTGGTCTGAGCCCAAATGTTCGTTTTACCTTTTATGTTTTCAGAAGTGATAAATGACTGATCAAAATTGTCAAACGATGCCATCACTTCTTTTATCTCTACGCCTTTCATTTTCCATTCTGCATCCAGAACGGGTTTTTGCCCCAGCCCTGTCAGGCTGCCCATTGATTCAACTGAGCCCTGGAAAGCATTACCATTGATTGTATAGGTCATTTTGTCTGAAACAACATCAAATTCTCCATTCACATCTTCGGCCCTGGCCTTATTCCATCCAAGTTTGCCAGCCTTCAATTTTAAATGCCCCCTGTCATCCAGATGAATTTCACCTAAACTTACTTCTATGATGCCATCCTGATAAGTGAAATGGATATTTGACATGGAGAGATCGGTTTTACTTTTTTCTAACCATTTATTTATTGAAAAACCTTCAATTGAAAGCTTCGTCGTCGTAAGATTATTTACATCGAAGGTGCCTTTTTGAAAATGAAAGCCCGAACCAGAGGTTATTAAATTCAAAAATTCGGCGGGCCATGATCCATTGAGGTCCATGGAGAGAACGGGATGATCAAGATCAACGAGCCTGATATTTGCTGCGACGGGATGACCTTCAAAAGAACCTTCCATGAGGCTTGTGTTAAGGATTGATTTCTTATTTGATTTCACATCGCCATTCTCATAAAAAACTTTCACCAGGACATCCTTGAGAGAAGAACTCCCACCGGGAAATTGAATGATTCCATCAATTAATACCACATTGCATATCACATGAGGGATTTCAAGAGCAGAGGATCCTCCATTGATCTTAAGCTGACCCTCAGTTTCTCCTTTGAGGGTGAATCCTTCCCAACCCTTCATCATGTCAGAGGGAATAAGTTTAATTAGGTCTTGCGCATTTCCATTTTTCCAGTTTAGGATTGCATCTAAATATTCCTGGTTCTTTTCTGTATGCGTATAGCCGGATCCATCGATCTTTAGTCCTTCAAGATGAAGTGACCAGTTGGTATACTTCTGGGTACCTGCAAACTGGTCTTTCTTATAATTTCCGGATAGAGTAAAAGCTTTTTCTGATGGTAGTGTATACTTGCCGGCGGACAGCTCATTTAATATTCCCCGAAGGTCAATATCTGCATCAAGCAATTTTCCAGAAAGCATACCTTCTATTTTCCCCTCGTCAACTTTCATGGTCAGTGCAATCTCTTCATGATCATTGTATACCAGCATTGTTTCTTCAAGGCGGACAAGGCGGATCAGAGCATTCCAATTGCCTGTTTTTGAAGTGTCTGATTTTTTAAATACCTCATACGACCAGTGCGAATCGTGCCGGACGATATTGAGGTTCGCATGGCTGATGAGAAGGCGGTTGATGATAATGTTCTCCCTGAATAATGGCAATAATTGAAGTACAATATCTACATGACCTCCTTCTATCAGGGGTTCTTGTCCTGGACCCAGAATGAGCCCATCAAGACGCAATGCAACAGACGGAAAATATCTAAACCATTCGAGATGTATGGATTTATAGTGAAGGGAGTCCTGCAAATTCGTTTCTATCATGCCGATTACCTTCCCGACGATAGCATCACCTTTCCATTGGATGATAGCTATGAATCCAATCGCGATCACCAAAAAGAGGATGATAGCTATTTTTAGCCCTGTGATTATTTTTTGCTGAATCAATGCCAAGATAAATTAGAAGCCAACTTTTGTATACTGATCCATTCTATATTCCTATTTCTAAAGATCCGGCCACACTAAGGCAAATGTTCAGGAAGAGAATGTGGGTGGTGGGCAGGAAATGTAACGAAAACGCATTCAAATTATTTTCAATATGACCGTCTGATAGATTCAGCATTTAAAACCTTTGGCTTGAAGTAATCAGATTGGAGTGGTTTATAGCTTTGGGTTAAAAAAAGTTATCAACATCTTACATTTAACTTTTCCCATCCCTTGTCGAAAATCGCAAATAATCAACCCGGTATACAGTAAAAATATATTTAATATGATGAATTGATTTGAATTTTGGCACAAGAATTGATTTAATATTGATGAAAAAGTAATGACGGCTTGGTGGGATTAAGCTTTAGTATTAGTTTTGACCCAGAACCGATTGAAGATCACCATATTAATATTTTTTTAAATATTAATCTCAACCTGATGAATGACGCATGCCCCGATGGCATGTGTTTGATGTACTCCAGACCCCTGGAATACGTGTGTTTATTAGGAAGAGATAATATCAGGAAGCAAGAATTTAATCTCTTTTATAAACACAAATTATATCTCATGAAAAACACAGTTTTGAAATTATTGTCAGTTAGACTGGCCCTTGCCAGTTTTATTCTGGCTGGTTTGTTTTTACTGGCTCCTTCCCAGGTTAAAGCACAAACCACTAATGATCTCTTCAGTGTACCAAATGTAACTTTTGTTTCTACCCAGGAAGCAATTCCAATTGTAGAAGCTAAAATTCTTACGATTAAAAGTCAATATGAAGTATTGACAGAAGGTACGCAGGCATATGCAGATAATGAAATCAAGTATGCTTTTTACGATATTATCCTTCAGCAACTGTATGCAGGAAAAACCGTAAGAGAATCCCTTGAGACAGCATTGCCTTATTTTGGAACAGATGCAGCAGGTGCTATGTCCAGGACAACTATGCTGGCAACAAGGACGGAGGCTATTAATCTGTTAAAACAGTAAAAACAGCTATGGGCTGAATTGAATTTCCCCACTTTATTTCAACATTAATCAAATCCAATCTCATGAATACAAATAGACTTTCACAACGATGCATATCTTCTGCATTAAAGGTGGGCTGGTCTCTGGCGTTTTTGCTATTGACACTCACCTGGGTTAGCGCCCAAACCTTTAATGGCAGTATAGTAAATACTGCAGGCAACAGCGGAATTCCTTCTTCAGGCACAGGTGGTTGTACCGTTGTTCCTCAAACTACCGGAGGCACCATATTTAACGATGCGGTAGCAGGTCTGGTTGCCGGTCAGGGTGTATCAAAAGTAACAGTGAATTTTACCCACACCTTTGATTCCGACATTGACATGTTTCTTAAAGCGCCTAATGGCCAGATTATAGAACTGTCAACAGATAACGGCGGAAGCGGT
>JBDSPM010000364.1:0-5434 GCA_039930325.1 Saprospiraceae bacterium | reverse complement strand
GTAATAGGAATTTGAACACCCATATATTATTTATTTAATTTGTTATAATCTGATTAATAAAGTTTTATATTCTAATGTTGCGGGAATTAAAGACAATTTCAGGTGCTATGGATGGGCCGGATACTTCCAGCTTCTAAGGCAAAATCAAAATTAAAATTGAGAAAATCTTAATCGACAGGCGATTAGAATGAAGACTACCCTTAGCTCAGAGCACTCTTTATTTTCTGATACCCAACTTTTCGATTATTTCGCGATAGCGCTGAATATCCTTTTTCATAAGATAATGCAGCAAGCGCTTCCGTTGACCTACCATGGTCAACAGTGCCCTCTTGCAGGAGTTGTCCTTTGCATTGATTTGGAGGTGCTTAGACAACTCATTGATTCTGAGTGTCATCAAAGCAACCTGAGATTCGGTGCCCCCGGTATTGGCCGCAGAACCACCGAAATCTGAAAAAATTCCAGCTTTTTTTGCTGATGTTAGATAAACTGCCATGTCATTTGACGCTTTAAAAAATGACTAATTATATTGGTTATTTTACTTTTTCGAGCCGCAAAGATACGATTCTTGCCCTGAATAATTCTGCATACTTATTTTTTCTCTGCTTCCCTTGCTTTTGCCTCATTCCAAAGTCCATCCATTTCACCTAATGTCATATCAGTCAGAGCTTTGGGAGCATTCGCCTCTATATATTCAAAACGGCTTTTAAACTTCTGATTTACCTTTTCAAGGGAAGTCTCCGGATCAATTCCTTTATATCTGGCGTAGTTAATCAAAGAAAAAAGGATGTCCCCGAATTCATCCTCCAGGTCCGCTTTATTTGCTCCGGTTGAAGATGCCTCCTTAAATTCAGCTATCTCTTCTTCAACTTTATCCCAAACCTGTTGATCGTTCTCCCATTCAAATCCAACCTGCCTGGTTTTGTCCTGCATTCGGTAAGCTTTAATCATAGCAGGCAACGACTGAGGCACACCAGACAATACAGATATTTTCCCTTCCTTCTTTTTAATGGTCTCCCAATTGCGTTTCACATCATCTTCACCATTCACTTTAGTATCTCCATAAATATGAGGATGTCTACGAATGAGCTTATCACATACTGTATTGATCACTGATGTTATGTTGAATTGCTCCTGCTCGCTGCCTATTCGTGCATAAAATACAATATGCAAAAGCAGATCACCCAATTCCTCACTTATTCCTTCCCAATCTTCTTTCAAAATTGCATCAGCCAACTCATACGTCTCTTCAATCGTCAGATTCCGCAATGAATGTATATCCTGCTTCCGGTCCCAGGGACACTCCACTCTAAGCTTATCCATAATATCCAGCAGCCTTCCAAAAGCCTTCAACCGTTCATCCTCCATTTTTCTTTGTCTGTTGCTAATTACCCCTTCTGCCCCCTACCCCCTGAATGGGGGAATTGCTTTCATTTATTTCCCTAATCACTTATTGTCTATTGCTAATTGCCTATTTGCCCCTAAATCCCCTGAAAGGGGAATTTGTTTTCATTTATTTCATTATTCTCCTATTGCCTATTGCTAATTGCCTATTGGATAATACCCCTTTCTGCCAACCTGGTGCTACAGTTCACCAACCGTGGGGGAATAGCCTTCACAGTCAAGTACTTATTTTAAGCGAATCTTTTAAATAGTAATTTACTCTTTCATTTTCTCCATGCTCCATGCTCCATGCTCCATGCTCCATGCTCTTTGCTCCTTGCTCCATGCTCCATGCTTTTCCTTCGCCTATTCCAAAAAATGGCCCATCAAATCCCTTTTTATCCTCAGATAATCTTCATTTTCCTCATTGGGCTCTATCATAAGCGGCACCCGATCAACGATGATTATTCCTCCCTCGCTTATCGAGGTCATTTTTTCAGGATTATTGGTCAGCAGACGAATGCGTTGGATACCCAGATCTTTCAGGATCAGGTTTGCCATGTGATAGGTGCGCTCATCGGTCTCAAAACCCAATTGGTGGTTCGCATCGATCGTATTAAATCCTTCATCCTGAAGGTTATATGCCTTCAGCTTATTAATAAGTCCTATTCCCCTGCCTTCCTGTCTTAAATAAATAAGCACTCCTTTATCCTTGCTGATCAGCTCGAAGCTCTTTTCCAATTGAGCCCCGCAATCGCAGCGTTGAGATCTGAACAGATCGCCTGTCAGACATTCCGAATGGACCCTGACCGTAACGATATCTTCCGGATTTAACCCGGGTGGGTAAAGTGCGAGATGCGGCATGGGATCTGCCTCATGGTCAGCATATGCGTCGATATACCATGAACCTGACGATGTGGGAATACTGGAATGAACCTGTTTTTGCATTAAATCTAACCTCAGTAAGAGTTACAAAGGTAAAGGAACAACAACAGAAAATTTGATCTGAAGATGTGGAACGAAATGCCCCGAAACTTTTTCAGTCGGGAGGTGACTATGTTTTCACCTTAACGGCAGGCGAAAAAATTGAACAGTTGGTCGAATTATTACTTCCTGGAGGTACCCAATTTAACCAGGAAAACCAGTCCACTTGTAACAAAAACAGTAAGGGTGACGAGTAAAATCAGCATGTCTTATATCGGAGTGTTTTAAAGTTAACCGCGGCTAAGGTGCGTATTTTTTATTTCATATTATAACCTTTTTTCAAAATTTTATTTTACACTAGACCCTTGCTACTGCACAATGATTAAAGCATGTTCTTGGTTTGTAATATGTAGCTTTAACTCAAATTCCATACGAATGAAATTTACATTTACCCTGCTTGTCTTTTTAAGTTTTTACCTCCTTCCTGTTCAAATGATTCCTTTGGCAGGCCAGTCTGGATCTGCTGATATTTATAAGGATATTAAAAAATTGGGGGTGTTAGCCAGTGTTCTTTATGTCGGTGCGCATCCGGATGATGAGAATACACGGCTGATAAGTTATTTTTCAAACCATCTCTCGGCTCAAACGACGTATCTGTCCCTGACACGCGGTGACGGAGGACAAAACCTTATCGGCCCCGAAATCCGTGAAATGCTCGGCGTGATCCGGACACAGGAACTTCTCGCAGCAAGATCTGTAGATGGCGGCTACCAGATGTTTACCAGAGCCAATGATTTTGGCTATTCAAAAACAGCTTCAGAGACCTTCAATATTTGGGATCGAAATGAAGTACTTAGTGATGTAGTGTGGGCGATTCGTACTGTCAGACCGGATATCATCATTAACAGATTCAACACAGATACCACTAGACCTAACCACGGACATCATACCGCTTCTGCTATTTTATCCGCAGAAGCTTTTGATCTGACAAATGATCGTTCTTCTTTCCCTGAACAATTAAAATTCGTCGAACCATGGCAGCCCAGAAGAATATTTTTCAACACAAGCTGGTTCTTTTATGGCAGCAGGGAGAATTTTGAAAAGGTGGACAAATCAAGAATGCAATCACTTGATATTGGAGCATTTGATCAGGTCACAGGTGAATCCAATTCAGAAATTGCAGGACGCAGCCGAAGCATGCACAAAAGCCAGGGCTTCGGTTCTGCAGAAACCAGAGGCGAAAGCCTTGACTATCTTGATTTAATCAAAGACGCCAAAGGTGATATTCCCTTATCTATTTTTGACGGAATTGATATTACATGGAATCGTGTTCCGGGAGGAACTTCTATTGGGGCTAATGTCCGGAAGTTAGATGCCACTTTTGATTTCAGGTCTCCTTCTTCAAGCATTCCTTTATTGCTTGATATTTATCAATCGATCCGACAATTACCGGATTCGTATTGGAAAAAAATAAAATCAGCTGAATGCGAAACGCTGATTAAAGAATGCCTTGGCTTATTTATAGATGTTCATGCAGACAAATTTAGTGTTAGCCCGGGCTCTACCCTTCATGCAACTTTAGAAATTGCTAACCGTTCCAATACAGATGTAGTATTATCATCTGTGAATTTTTCAAATGTAGATACCACGTATTCATTTCAAACACCTTTGAAATACAATCAGGTGGTTTTAAATGAAATGAAAATTACAGTGCCTGATCAGTTGAGTACGCCTTACTGGTTGGTTGAGACTCCCAGGGAAGGTATGTACATCGTAAACGATCAGGCAAAAAGAGGTCGCCCGTACAATGCACCGGATATTTCAGCGAATATTCATGTCATCGTTTCAGGCACGCAAGTAAGCTTTAATGTTCCTGTTATTTACAAAACTGTGGATCCTGCAAAGGGTGAATTACATCGGTCAATATCTGTCACACCTCCTGTGACGGTCAAATTTGATGAAGATGTTCTGATGTTTTCCAAAGGAAAGGAACGCACTATTAATGTCACTCTCTCAGCTATACAGGATAGTGTAAGTGGAAGTCTGCATTTAAAATTGCCTCAAAAAGACTGGACCATTTCGCCTGAAACCATTCCATGGAATTTTACTAAATCCGGTGAGACAACTACATTTACATGCAGTATTATTCCGCCAGCTAATGAAACGACTGCTACCCTGAGCCCTGAAATTATTTCCGGCAATAAGGTATATCATCACAAAGTGACGTCCATCGACTATGATCATCTTCCGTATCTATCCATCGTGAGAGATGCTTCTGTGAAACTAAAAAGTATAGATCTCAAAATCATTCCTCGTTCCATTGCTTATATAGTGGGAGCTGGGGATGATGTAGTGAAAGGACTTCAACAAATTGGATATTCACCTGATATCATTGATCCAAATGATATTTCATCCTCTCTATTAAGTAGATACCAGGTAGTAATCCTGGGCGTTCGGGCCTTCAATACCATCGAGCCCTTAGCATACAAGAATAAATTACTTTTTGATTGGGTGGAAAAAGGCGGCACGATGATAGTGCAGTACAATACCAGCCATTCATTGGTTACTAATCAAATCGCCCCATATCCGCTTTCTTTGTCAAGAGATAGAGTGACTGAAGAAAACTCCTCTGTGACTATCCTGGATCCGGAGATGGAGGTGCTCAATTTTCCAAATAAAATAAGTCCAGCTGATTTTGATGGCTGGACACAGGAAAGGGGTTTGTATTTTCCAAACAAATGGGATGATCATTTCACCCCGGTCCTCGAAATGAAAGATACCGGTGAAAACCCAACAAAGGGATCTCTACTGATAGCACAATATGGTAAAGGCCATTATATCTATAGCGGAATTTCCTGGTTCAGGCATCTTCCGGTAGGAGTGCCAGGCTCCTTTCGATTGCTGAGCAATCTGATTTCCATAGGCTATAAAAACGGCAAGTCGTGATTCCGGATGATATCAACTTAAACGCTGTGCATCCCGCAACAAATCCTCCACTTTCAGTAGAGGATTTGAACTGGAACAGAATCTATTTCCTTATCCTGCTTTCTAACAGCATCTTTGTTTTCCTTTTTTATTTGCTGGGTCATTTCTTCAATCATTACACTTCATGAGTGTACTGGATTGGATT
>JBDSPM010000363.1:0-2563 GCA_039930325.1 Saprospiraceae bacterium | reverse complement strand
TGGCTTGATCGGGGAGGCATTCATGCTAAAATAATCGGAACACTAAAAACCGGTCAAATACATTTTTTATGGTACGGCGATGGCGATGCATTAGCTACATTTAAAGATGAACTTGCAGCATATCTCGTTGGAGTAAGCAGCCAGATCACAAGGAATATGGATCAGAGAGGAGGGGGCATCAAAGCGATCACCCTGATCAATATGACCGATCGCGAACCCGGATATTATCAATTGCTTGTCGAGGTAGATACTAAGGATTCGATGGGGGCTAATTTTATCAATTCCGTTTTGGAAGCCTGCGCGCAGGCCTTGCCGATATGGTTTGAGAAAAATATGTCTAATGAAGTTCCGGCCCCTGAAGTGATCATGTCAATCCTCTCGAATTATACGCCGGATTGCAGAGTCCAGGTATGGGTGGAATGCCTGACGGCAGATCTCGGTGAATTTGAAGGTGATTTAGGGCCTGAAGAATTTGCGAGAAGGTTTTATACAGCAGTTAGGATTTCGCATATAGATCCATACAGAGCTGTGACGCACAATAAGGGAATCTTCAATGGAATCGATGCTGTCGTATTAGCGACTGCAAATGATTTTCGTGCTGTCGAAGCCTGTGGCCATGCATGGGCTGCTCATGATGGAAAATATGAAGGGCTGAGCAAGTGCTCTATTCATAAAGGAGTCTTTCGCTTTGAGCTTGAAATTCCGATTGCCGTAGGTACAGTTGGAGGGCTTACCACCTTACATCCTCTCGCCAAGCGATCTCTTGAAATGCTGGGCAATCCGGACGCTCCTTTGCTCATGCAGATCATAGCAGCAACAGGTTTGATGCAAAATTTTTCCGCAATACGCTCATTGATCACAACCGGAATACAGAAAGGTCATATGCGGATGCATTTGCACAATATGCTCCTTCGACTCGAAGCAACAGATGAAGAATCGATAAAATCTCTCGAATATTTTAAAGACAAAACGGTGACTTTTCAGGACTTGAGAAAGTATTTGAGTGAACTGAGGCAAGTAGTTGCCAAAATGTAAATAAGGCTTTAGAAGTTGGAATAGTTTGTAATTGAAATTCGTATATATTTAAACAGTTTAACCAATGGTTTTTTCCCGTAATTTTGAATTTAGAGATACCTATTAACATTCATTCATTTTTTTACGTATGAGAGAAGTAAGTATAAAAATTCCGGACACCAAATTCAATTTTTTCATGGAACTTATGAAGCAGTTGGGTTTTGAAGTTACTCATAAGTATGAAATACCAGAGGAGCACATAGCTATTGTTCGGGAAAGAATTAAAGAGGATGAGGCAAATCCTGATCAGATTGAGGATTGGGATAAAGTGAAAGATCAATTTAAGCTTGATATGTGAAGTACAAGATCCGGTTAAGTCCAAAAGCAAAAAAAGATATTCAAGCTGCCATAGAATGGTACATTCAGAATCAATCCGGACTTGGCGACAAATTTTATTTCAATTTACAAGCGAACATTGAGAAATTAGAAAGTAATCCATTCTACCAAATTCGTTATGACAATGTTAGATGTATGCCGTTAAAAAAATTTCCGTATATGCTTCATTTTACGATTGATGAAAGCAGGAGGATTGTGACCATCAGAGCTGTATTTAATACATCTATGGATCCTAAAAATTGGACAGAAAGGGAAACTTGAAAAATTTTAAAACAGGACATTATCTGGTCATTCGATTACCTGTAGGCCGGCAAGCAATATGCTTTTGTGGGTGTACAAATGATAACTTTTCCCTTCTCTCCATTTTGCCCCGGTGCAACATAAATATCTGGTTTGAAATCCTCTGCATTGTCATACTTATCAGGTTCAAGTCTCCAGACATACTCACCTGTATTGGTATCAATGGCATGAATTCTTCCGGTACTACCGCCGGAGAAATAAACAATTCTATTCAAATATCGGAGCGGGCTTGACGTACCGGCGCCTTCTGCATGCCATTTTATGGCTCCTGTGGCAGGATTAATGCAATAGAATATATCGTTTTCACAATTAGCTAAAAGTTGATTGTCTTCGATGATATATCCTGAAAAAAGAAAGTCAGCATTAAAGTCTATTTTCCATATTCTTTTTCCTGACCCAAAATTATGACAAATAAGACTGTTCCCCACATTAATATAAATTTTATCATCATAAATCACCGGAATGTGAAAGACAGAAGTAGACCAGGTTGGATTATCGGATAATGTTACATTCGTATATTTCCATGTGTTTTCTACCATATCATATAATCCTAATTTAGAATTAACAAATTTATTTGAATCCAAATAAGCATATGTGGCCACTAAATAATGTCCATCGTCAGTGACGGCAATGTTTGAAAATCCATTACGACCCAAGTCATTAAATTGAATAAAAGCACTATCAAATGGTGGCAATAGAAATGGAGTAATTTGGCCATTTGTGATATTCATTTTATAAACTCCATTTGATATTACACCTGCTATTGAATCTGTCATATCTCCTAAAAGGAATGCAATTGATTCAAAGTTTGGAAAACGGCTATCATAACTAATTACTCCGCGTTCTTTAAAGT
>JBDSPM010000362.1:0-11387 GCA_039930325.1 Saprospiraceae bacterium | reverse complement strand
TCCCTGCGCGCTGAGCTTGTCACGATATTCCACTTCAGCTATCTCAGGAAGATATGCATTGTAAAAAACGAGGCTTCCGCAAAAGCCAATAACCGCCAGTATGGCAAGTATAATTCCATATTCAACATTCCCGGGATAGAAAAAATACATTGCAACACAGGATCCGGATCCGATAAAACAGAATAACTGCATAAATCTTTTTTTGTTTCCCTTATAATCGGCGATCGAAGACAATATAGGAGATAAGAGTGCTATCACCAGGTAAGCAAATGCGAGGGCATAATCGAGCAACGCTGAATTGATGACCTTCCATCCAAAAAAAGAAACATAATCCGTGGTGGCGTCATTATTATCCCCGGTGATCGCAAAGTAGTATATAGGGAATATGGTAGCGGTAATGACCAGGTTATATGCAGAATTGGCCCAGTCGTACATGCTCCAGGCCCGGTGTATTTGTTTAATGGTAAATCTTTTTTCCATAGGACCTGAACGGAGGATAGTTTAGTGAGTATCTGTCACCTGAAATTTTACAAGAAACATTTCTTTGTCAAACCTAAGATTATTATCTGCGTACATAAATGGAAATTGAAGATACTGATGATGAGGATATTTGTTCAAATAAACCTCATCCACCAGATAATAAGCATTGTAATCCACTTCGCGGTTTATTCTCAATATCGAATTCCTGTATTTCTCCAGATAATACGTGATGCCATCATAATACCCGGCCGGAAATTCTGCCATGATGAATAGAGGTTCATCTTTCACAAGTTCATACACCTCGGTTGCTATCGCTGTATGCTTTGTTTCATCAATGACTCTAGAAGGGATGACAAACCAGTTGAAAGCAAGCCTGACGAACAGGATCGCAGCTACAAATACGTAGAGCCTCATATCGCGCATATACAGAAACAACAATAACAAACCTGTAAAAGCAAGAGACAGGATAATTGATTTTGGCCACAAGCCACTGACCTCCGCAATTTTTTCTATAAAAGGAATGTAGCCTGATGCAATAATCATGATCCCTATTCCAAGCCCAAGCATACCGTCTAAGATTCTAACCCGAACATCCGCGGGGCCGGATTTGAAATAAATAAAAAATAAAAAGGGAAATAATAACGGAAGCAGAAAATATAGGTAGTGTGGATTCTTCAAGGCGGCCAGCCAGTAGATAGGGCTATTAGCCAGGAACAGCAGGAGGTTATACCAAATAAATTTATTTTCATGGGCAACCGCTAAAAAATCTTTCCTCAGCATTAAAATAATAAAGAGAGTCCAGGGAAGAAAGTGATAAATAAAATCCACCGGGTAATCCACGATGATGTGAAAAAAATTTTGGACATCCTGGAAGTAATACCGTTTCGAACTTTCGTGCAGGATGGTGGAAAATAAATTTTCCGGATCGATGTGAGCATACCCAATAAAAGGAATATAATAAGCAGATAATACAAGAAAAAAAACTAAAATCCCCGTCAGGTGCTCAGGACTAAATAATCGTTTCGTTTGCCCTGAAAAAACAAAATAAACTAGAAGTGCTATTCCCTGGTGCGCCACTGCGGGTAGTCCTTTAATTAAAAATCCCAAGGCTGTTATAAAATAGCTTAGGGTAAGTAACAGGAGATATTTTTTCTTTTCGCCGTAAATAAAAATGACCATAAATCCCAGATACATCAGAAGAGCCAATGTATGCTCCAGTAATCCAAGCATTGAATCAAACATCAACGTTCTCCCATTAGTCATATATGCGAGGGCAGAGAGCGCCGCCACTGAAACATTACAAAATCTTTTTACAATAAAGAAAATAAGCAGGCCATGAAGCAGGATGGAAACGATGACCGGAAAACGAAGAGCATAAGCAGAATACTTGCCAAACAGGGTATAGGATGCTGAAATGATCCAGCTATACAATGGTGGCTTATTGAGATAAGGCTCTCCATTGAGTGTGGGCATTACATAGTCCCCGGATAAATTCATCTCCATAGCTACCAACCCCCTCCTGCATTCATCAGATGTAAAATGAACAGGAACTTTGCCAAGATGTGTGAGATATACCATGGCTATGCCGATGAAACAAATAATGAATAGCATGTGACTACGATACGTCATCAAGTATTCATGCCTGAACGAAATACCTGAAGAGCTATTGGAATTGAATTTCATGAATACGGGCAATAGGGAACGAAGTTCCATTCGCACTCTATCGAAACACAATGTAATCCAACTAAATATATTTATTATTGCGGCTATGAAATATCTAAGCGCTTTCACAATCATTTTCGTTTTCATTTCCTGCACACACGATGTGACCATGCAGAAAAGGATCCAATCCGGTGTTGAATCGTATCTCAAAGCGCATGGACAGACAGGAGAAGGATATAAATTCGTGGCCATTACAGAGCTGGATACCGTAACCGAAAAAGATTTTCTTGACAGGCAAATGGAAACGGTGTCGCTTGCCCTTTCCAACAAAAATGGCAGATTACAAAAACTTGACTCAATTGAAGCTGTATTTAAGAAATCCCTGGCACAGAATCCGGGTGATGAGACACTTATGACTTCTATAAATGATATCACCAGGTCAAAGACTGAGCTTTATGTCCGGCAACATCTGCTCGACAGCCTGGCGGCAATGATGAAACCTGAACTGTCGGACATTGTGCGGTTTATCGGAATGAATTATGCATTTAAGGCCAATGATTCGAAAGGTGCACCGGTCTTGCATCATTATTATGTTAAAATGGATCAACAGCTGAATGTATTGAGTGTAGACAACCTTCAAAACTAGGCATTACAAACATTCCATACTTTTGAGTTCATTAAATGTCAGGTATGAAATTACTTCTTCGAAATGAAGTGATTATTATTGTCATGCTTAGCGTGATTTTTTTCTTTCCTTTCCTGGGTTCGGTACATTTATTTGACTGGGATGAAATCAATTTTGCAGAATGTGCGCGGGAGATGAAGGTCCTGCATGATTACAGCCGAGTGTATATTGACTTCAGGCCTTTTTGGGAGAAGCCGCCTTTATTTTTCTGGATGCAGAGTACGGCCATGTCTATCTTTGGCGTGTCTGAATTTGCTGCAAGAGTACCCAATGCTATTTGTGGAATCGTAACACTCCTGGTCGTATTCATTTTTGGCACAAGGCTTTTTGACCGGAAGTTTGGATTATTCTGGGCGCTTGCTTTTGGGGGATCCATTTTCCCTCATCTCTATTTCAAATCCGGTATCATCGATCCATGGTTCAACCTGTTTATTTTTATTTCGATATATTATTTCATGTGCTATCACTGGAAAAAAAACAATTCAGATAAAGCATACCTCACAAACCGTCCTCTTACCTATATCGTGTCTTCTGCTCTATTCATGGGGCTTGCCTTGCTGACGAAAGGCCCTGTAGCGTTTTTCATTTTTTCGACTGTGATGCTTTTGTATCTGTTTTACAATCGCTTGAGGATATATTTTAACTGGATGCATGTCGGCATTTTCATTTTGGTCATGTTGATGGTGACTTTGCCGTGGTATGCTTACGAGACCCTGAAAAACGGGCCTTGGTTCATCACTGAATTTATTCGATATCAATACAGGCTTTTTACAACGCATGACGCAGGCCAAAGAGGTTTTTTAGGATATCACTTCGTGGTCATTCTCCTGGGTTGCTTTCCGGCATCTGTTTTTGCTGTTCCATCATTTTTTAAAATGCCTTTCAACACCCGGTATGAGAAGGATAGTAAGATCTGTATGTTCCTTCTTTTCTGGGTGGTCATGATTTTATTTACCCTTGTAAAATCGCGGATCATACATTACTCTTCATTAGCCTGGTTTCCGATATCCTTTCTGGCCGCCTATTCATTTTACAAATGGGACAGGAAAGAAAAAAACCTGCCAAAGTATATTCCCTATCTGATCACTATCATCGGGGGATCCATTTCAGCGGCGCTTGTAGCACTCCCTTATTTCGCTATCCATATCGCAGAATTCATTCCATATGTCAAAGATGAATTTGCAAGAGCAGCCATGCTGGCTGAAGTTCACTGGTCCGGCTGGGAAAGCCTCATTGGTATCCTGATGTGCCTTGTCATTATCTACGGTTTGCGAAAACTGAGGAAGCATAAATACATCACTGCTGCATGGATATTCTACGGCGGTATGGCTATTGTGATTTTTTTAGCATCCGCCATCCTGATTCCAAAAGTGGAAAGATACTCGCAAGGAGCGGCGATTGATTTTTTTAAACAGCATCAGCATGAAGACAACTATATCACCACCTTAGGGTATAAAAGCTATGCAGCGCTTTTTTACACGCAAAAGGTAAAGCCGTCAGATGAACGGTCCTATGATGTCAACTGGTTGCTTTCTGGTGAAATCGATAAGCTGGCTTATTTTGTAACCAAAATAAATAAAGCAGACAGGTATAGAGATTATAAAGACCTTGAGGAACTGTACCGCAAAAATGGATTTGTATTTCTAAAACGGACTCCGGTAAAAGTGAATTAACCCATCTTAATAGATTCAGATTCTGGGGTCGTAATACGCATCGACAAAATTCTGATTCGGGTGGATGCAATACGCCCTAACAAAATCTGAGTCCTCCCATACTTATGGGATAGATTTTAGTGGATAGTAATCGGTATCTTTCATATCGAATTCATTCGATACTCCATGGAGGAAGTGCAATCTAATACAGGTACGAAATCCTCGCAAGTCAGATTGCTTGCAGCCATCATGTTTACTGACATGACCGGGTATACTGCACTGATGCAGGAAGATGAGCAACGGGCTACGATTCTCCGGGACAGGCAGCGTAATGCCCTCGAAAGATTAATCCCCGCATTCAGGGGAAAAATAATGCAGTACTATGGAGATGGCACCCTTAGCATTTTCACGAGTGCTATCGATGGCGTAAAATGCGCCATAGAAATTCAAAGAGAGCTTCAACAGGAACCTAAAGTCGCTTTACGCATCGGGCTGCATTCAGGTGACATTGCCTACGATGACCAGGGTATCTACGGGGACTGTGTGAACGTGGCTTCACGCATTGAATCAATAGCTATACCCGGTGCAGTGGTTATATCGGATAAAGTATTCGATGAGATCAAAAATCAACAGGACATCGGGACTTTTTTCCTCGGGAAATTCAACCTGAAGAATGTAAAACGGCAGGTTGAAGCGTATGCTATTACCAATGAGGGACTTGTCGTTCCAACTGCTGCTCAAATCGGGATGAAAGCCGGATGTGAAAAAAGCATCGCCGTACTTCCGTTTGTCAATATGAGCTCTGATGCGGAGAATGAATATTTCAGTGATGGCATTTCAGAAGAAATTCTAAATGCACTCACCCGTGTTGAAGGTCTCCAGGTATCTGCCCGCACATCGTCGTTTTCTTTCAAAGGAAAAAATGAGGATGTAAGACAAGTAGGAAATAAGCTGGGTGTATCCACCGTGCTTGAAGGCAGTGTGCGCAGATCAGGTAAGAGAATTCGGATTACAGCACAGCTTGTGAATACAGCTGATGGCTACCATATCTGGTCAGAAAACTATGACAGCGACCTTGAGGATATTTTCCAGGTGCAGGATGAAATATCGCTTAAAATCGTCAACAAGCTAAAGGAAAATTTTGCTCTTGGTGATAAAACGAAACATATCATCAAGGCACCTACGGACAATCTTGATGCCTACAATCTTTATTTGAAAGGAAGGTATTACTGGAACAAATCGAACCCTGAGGATATCACAAAAGCCATCAAGACCTTTGAGGAAGTGACCAGGATAGATCCGGCTTTTGCATCCTGCTATTGTGCGCTTTCGTTTTGTTACTCCTACCTGGGCTCCACAGGCATGATGCCTTCTGTGGAAGCGTATTCCAAAGCAAAAGATTACACGCTGAAGGCTATCGAGCTTGATCCGAATCACGCTGAATCCCATCTTTCACTGGCCATCATAAAATTTTACCACAACTGGGACTTTGATGGTGCTGAAATATCTCTTAAAAAGGCGCTTAGCCTCAATCTTCATTCATCTTTGTTGAACCAGGTGCATGGGTGGTTCCTGATTTCAAAAGGTGAGTTTGCTGAGGCGATCGATAAAATAGAGCAAGCTGTCTCTCTTGATCCGCTTTCAATGCCCCTTCTGTCAAATCTGGCGGATGCATATTCTTTTGCCGGCAGGTTTGAAGAAGCCTTAACGCAATATGATAGGGTCATTGATCTTGATCCTACCTTCAGGCGCGCTTTTGAAGGCAAAGGCATGACCTACCTGGCTATGGGCGATTATGAAAATTCAATTAAGAACTTCGAGATATATCAAAAGCTGATTGGTCATAGTCTTAAGGGTTGGAGCGGCCTCGGACATGCCTACGCTGCTGCGGGTTACACTGATAAAGCATTGGAGTGCCTGGAAAAGATTCAACAACGGGAAATCGCAGAGCCTGGTATCATCCTCGATACCGATTATGCTTTTTTGTATTCAGGGCTTAAAGAATATGATAAGGCATTTCATTTCCTTAACAGGACCTATGAACGTCGCGTAGGAATCGCTTGCCTGGGAATGATATTTTGTATCCGGTATCCAATGCTCAACGAGCTAAAAACTGATCCCAGGTTTGATCAACTCCTGACCAAAATGGGTCTGGAGTAAATAATAAAGGGTTACATACAAACGTAGGTAACCCTTTATTAAAAATTTTATTTATCAAAATTACATATCCCACCAAACTGGTGTGAATATATTCACCTCTGCAGGAGTCGGAGTATTGTGATTGTAAAGAACTTCAGTTTCAGGATAAGGTAATCGTCTTGGAATCTGAGTGCCGGTATTAGGTACAAGTGTTGGTATGCCGGTTCGTCTCCAGTCTGCGAAAGCTTCAGGATCCAAAAACATAGCAATATATTTTTGAGTCATGATCATCTCCAGTGTCAAATTCCCTGCTCCATTAGAAACGGAAGGCTGGGCAAGATACGCATCGATAGCAGCCTGGTCAGTAATTTTGGCATCTGCCATAGAAAGGCCGATAGCTTCTAAATATGCATCATATGCACCTGCCACATCACCTGTTCTGAATTTAGCTTCAGCTTCGATGAAGGTTTGTTCTGTATAGGTATAAAACGGTAACGCATAATCCGGAGTTAGTATCGGATGATCCGTATTTAGTTCGGCGCCATATGTGGCATCACGCGGATCATTCAATGAAGTCAGAATTTCCTTGTATCGGATACCGATAGAAATGTCATTTCTCTGCTCATTATATTGATACCATGGTCCATTAGCTGTTGAAGCGGTACCATAAGGAAGACGTGCATCTCCTCCGGCTCCCACACCACCTGCTATGTCATCGAGCACCGCCTGATAGTTACCTGATTTTTTAGCCAGCCTTAAATCCGCACGGGCCTGGATACCGTTAGCAAAGCCAAGCCAGCTTGCTACATCACCACCATAGATAAGATCGTCAGCACCGGGCTTCTTAGAAGAAGTCCCTTTTGCAAATTCAGCTTTTGCAGCATCTAACAAAGATTTGATCGACGCAAAGATTTCCTGTTGCGTATCGAATTTCGGCTGCGGAATATCTAATCCCTGTAAAGCTTCTGAGTAAGGAATATCACCAAAACAATCTGTAGTAAATAATAACGTATATGCCTCTATAACATCAGCAATTCCTATATACGTAAACTCAGTAGTGGGGTCAGCAATCTTCTTGAGCTCCTTCAGATTATTGAGCACCTTAGGATAGATTAGACTGATCCACATGTTATCCGTTGAGTTTCCAACAATATTATAGTTGTTGTATGCAACAAACTGACGGTTTACCCCTGTGACATGTTGTGTAAACAGGCTTAAAAATCTCGAACCATCACCCCAATACACATAGCTCAGTGCTAATTGAGTAGTAGGCAGTAATACACTGACAGGAACTACATTGGGTGAATTCGGATTTGTATTTGCATCCTGAAAAAAATTATCACACGAGGTGGTAAAAACAGTGATGCAAATCATACATAATATGAATATCTTATTCGTTTTCATCTTTATATTTTTAGTAATTATTCGAAATTAGAATTTAAGTCCAAGACTGATCGTATAACTCTTCGTATTGGGACCCTGGAAATAATCCAGCCCCTGGCCGTTAGAATTGGAACCTACTAAACTTGTCTCCGGATCAACACCGGTATAATCAGTCTGCAGCCAAAGATTATAACCCGATAAGGTGATCGTAGCTCCCCTGATCACTTTGCTATTCTTCATCAGGCTTGTAAAATCATATGAAAGGGCAACGTTTCTAAGCCTTACAAAACCGGAAGGTTCAATAAAGTCTTCTGAAACAACACCAAATCCTCCACCATTGTCCTGGTACCATGCCTGGTCAAGAGCAGCCGTAATATCATTCGTCTTGCCTGCAAGAACAAGATTGCCATCCGTATCAAAATGTCCATTGACACCTTCAAATACTTTTGTTGTACCCCTGTTAGCCGTAAGTGCTGAACGTCCGAAGAATGTCAAAGCACCTTTCGTACCATTCCACGTCTGGCCGCCTGATTTAATGTCAAAGAGGAAGGACAAGCCTACATTCTTAAACTTCAAATGGTTGTTGATACCAAGTAAAAAATCCGGATTTGGATTTCCAATATGCTCCTGTAACGGGTCAGCTAAAGGATATCCGTAATAATCGCTGTTCGGATCATCGCCTATGACAATATGACCTTCGCTATCCCTGAGCCATGCACCTCCGTACAATTGTCCATATTCATATATGGTCTTTTTGCCATTAGCATCTGTGGTGGGACCTAAATTATAGATAGCTGAACCCTGGAATCCATCAAGATAAATCTGATTGACACCTTCAGCTATTGACAATACATTTGTTTTCCATGTTGTGAAAGCAAAACCAAGATCCCAGTTGAAATCCATAGTGCGTACAGGAGTTAATATCAAATTGATATCCATACCTTTTGTTTCCAGCTCACCAGAATTAATGGTTGCTCTTTGGAAACCGGTTGATGCGGCCACCGGAACTGTAACAATCTGATCAACAGAATTTTTCTGATATACTGACAGATCTAAGACAACTCTCTTCCTAAACATTTTCAGATCGAGTCCGAGTTCAATCTCCTTCGTTCTGGAAGGTGTCAGCTGCGTAGCTCCAAGTACATTATCTTTTTCAAACCCGGTAACACTTCCATTAAAAGGGAAGGCAATACCATTGGTCCATCCGTCATTCAAATCATTCACTGTTCCTGCAGTTGGAGGTACAACAAATGTTGTGGATGTCAGGTAAGAAGAAGGTGCGCCTGCTCCGATTTCAGCATAGGATACTCTCAGCTTTCCAAAGTCCAGAAAATTGGCGTTGACATTTTCGGAGAAGATATAGCCTAATGAAAATGATGGGTAGAAGACAGCGATATCGCTGAGATTTAAAGCCTTGGAGGGGTCAATCAGGGTGGACAACCAATCCTGTCGTCCTGTGACGTTAAAGAAAAGAATATCATTGAAGCTTATAGAAGCGCTTCCAAAAACAGAAGTTGATCTGCTATTCGTCAGCGTCTTTACTGTCGAAATAGAACCTGCGTTTGCCAGATTAGCAAATCCCGGGAAGCTGAATCCATCCCCCTGGATATAATTATTAACTATAGTCTCCTTGTTAAGGTTTGTTCCGACAGTATAATCAAAATCGAATTTATCTGAAAGAGCTCCACTTCCCGAACCGCTCAGATAATAGTCCTGATTATTGAAGACGTAGGTATCATCAAATATTCTTCCTGTAGGGAAATTTCTTGATCCGAGCTCGAATGATTGTGTGCGGTTATCTGAATAGCTATCCAGACCAACATTTAATCCGAGTTTAAACCATTGACTAAAGTCATAGGATCCCTGGAAAGATCCCAGCAACCTGTTCACGTTATCTTTGAAAGGATTGTTGACAATAGTCCAAAATGGATTGTCATAACCACCACCGCCACGATAATTTCTTTGTCTTCCGTTTGGTTGGTAGATAGCGTCTCTAAAATCGACTGCATCTGATCCATGACCGTAGCTGTTGTCAAAAGTAATAGGGGTTCTTAATAATCCTAGCATCAAGCCTGAAATATTAGAACCTTGCTGAATTCTTCTTCCACCGGAATTGATGAAGTTCGAATTACCTGTCAGATGTAATCTGTTGTGAAGAAGGTTAGTTCCCAATGATGCAGCTACTGTTGTCCTCCTGAATGTATTTAAAGGTGTGATGCCGTCTTCAGAAGTATTGCCTGCTGAGACCTTGAAATTGACAACATCAGTACCACCTGAGAATCCCAGATAATTATTATACGTCATACCCGTTTTGAACAGGTTGTAATTGTCGTAAGGAACAAATTTTGTTTTTGCGTTTGGACTGCTTTGGCCTACAATATTGCCATGTGAATCAAATGGATTGCCTGTAGCATCGTCCCAGTATAGTGTATCCGCTGCCGGTCCCCAGCTTCCGCTTGCTCCACTGGCCGGAGCTCTGTACTTGCCACCTGTTCCCTGAGCGTATTGATTCTGTAATTCAGGTAGCTTGTTTGCTTCAGAAAAAGAAAGGGACGTATTAAAATCTACATTGACCTTGCCCTGTGTATTTTTTCCTTTTTTGGTAGTGATCACCAAAACGCCGTTAGCTCCTTCTGCGCCATACAAAGCAGAAGCTGCACCCCCTTTGAGAACGGATATAGATTCCACATCACTTGGATTGATGTCCATAGCCCTATTTGAGTTAGAAACACCGCCTAAGGCTCTTTCAGAATGGTTTTCAGCATTGTTTACGCGTACACCATCTACTACGATAATGGCTTCGTTGTTGCCATTGAATGTAGTCGGTCCTCTGAGAACAACCCTGGTAGGTGCTCCAGCATTACCGTTTGATTTGGTGGCTTGCAACCCAGCGACCTGGCCTTCGAGGGCTTCCAGCACACTGGTCGCGTGATTTTCGGTCAATGCTTCGCTATTGACCTGTTGGACAGAATACCCGAGTGATTTTTCCTTTTTGGTAATCCCGAGGGCGGTGACTACGGTTTCTCCCAACACCACGCCTTCTTCAAGATTGATGTTGATGGTTCCTGCATTGGCTACAGGTATTTCCCGTGTGCCATATCCCGTGTAGCTTACTACAAGCACATCAGAACCATTAGGTACTGTGAGGCTATAATTCCCGTTAAAGTCGGATACCGTACCTACGGAAGTCCCTTTAACCTGGATGTTCGCTCCGATCAGAGCTGCGCCTTTGTTGTCAGTAACCGTACCGGAAACAACTTTTTGGGCAGAGAGCTCCAATGTCATGAGCAATAAAGAAAAGAAAAGTAAGTACTTTCTCATAACTATTTGATTTTGAATTAATTAAATGTGATTAGTTGATTATTGCAAGTCTTGAGGGAATGCCA
>JBDSPM010000361.1:0-6001 GCA_039930325.1 Saprospiraceae bacterium | reverse complement strand
ATTTGTTTTCTGTCTTTCAGCTGGAGTCCATCCAAAATTTCCCTATCGCCGAGCCACATGTATAATGTAGAATGGTTATTCCGATCTTTAGCGGTATAAGCTAAAATTATTTTTTGCAAATCAATTGTATTGGGATGGAGGTAGCGTAAATGGAGGATGCGGTACACAAGCGCATCATCATTATCTGCTCCGTCACTAAGCTGATGGATGCAAAGGAGAATATCCAGAAGATGAAGGATCAAGGGCTGGGTCAGCGCATCCACTGTCTTCACGGAATGAAAGGGAATTCCGGCTCCTTTGAGTGCCTGCGCAAGCTCGCGTCCCAGCTCATGCTTCGAATAAAGCACTGCCATTTCCCCGGGAGCATCTGACAAATGCCACATTTTTAATTGCCGGAAGATGTCTGCATTTTCGTAAGAAACGGTCGGAAGCATTTTCACTTCAACCTGGTGTCGAAGCTTAGCATGCGGACCATCTCCTATGATGGTTTTCTTTCTTCCGAAGACATGCTCGATCCGGCTGCCATCTATTTGGGTGGTTATAATCCTGGAAGCATCAATAATTAATTGTGAACTGCGATAATTCTGGCTCAGGAAAATGATATCGGGATGATATTTATCATTGAAATCAAATAGATTTTTCAGGTTGGCGCCCTGAAACCGGTAAATAGCCTGATCATCATCCCCGACAACAAAAACGTTAGGTTTTTCAAGCCATTCATGATCGAGCATGGATTGAAGGATATCGATCTGGATACCATTCGTATCCTGGAATTCATCAACCAGAAAATAAAGAAAGCGCTCCTGGTAATTAGAAAGTAAGTCTGGATTTTCTCTGAATGCCCTAAACACCCACAGTAACATGTCATCAAAATCATATTGGCCTTTTTCGGCAAGCAAGGCGTTGTAATGATCATATTCACTTACTGCAGCTTTGAATATGGCCATGCGGTCTACTATGTCGGTTTTAAATTTTGGTTTTAATTCGCCTTTCACATACACACCGGCCCTGTTATTTTGATAGATATATTCTTTATCCTGTGATTTTTCTTCAATAAATTTTTCAATTTGGTCATAAACGTAAACGGGCGTCCAGTTTTCCTTCTTCATTGTGGCAAAGAGCTCATCAAGCCTTTTCCAATCATAATACATCTGGCCTTTAAATTTTTTCAATGGATGCTCAGGGCCAAATTCATCGATGAGTTGTTGTAGTAATTTGAACTTATCAATTTCTGAGATCGGTTCAAGCTCCCGGGCTTGTTGAAACTGAGCAGGATTTTCTTGTATGACCATATTACAAAACCCATGGAAAGTATTTACCTGGATCTTATAGGCTTCAGGACCTATCAGAGTAATGAGGCGATTCCGCATTTCTGTAGCTGCTGCATCTGTGTAGGTCAGGCAGAGAATGCTGTGAGGAGGAGTGTCCGTATTTTTTAAAATGAACCCGATGCGCAGTGAGAGGATCTCTGTCTTGCCTGTCCCGGGGCCTGCGATGACCATGACGGGGCCTTCGATCGATTTGACAGCTTGTTTTTGGGCGTCATTAAGCTCGTTTAATTTTTCTTCGAAGGTCATGTGGGGTCAGATAAGGAAAGTGTAAGATAAGTTGAAGAGTTTTCAAAGTGGTGGCACTAATAAGGGTGCCACCATTAGTAGTGCCACTAACTCTTAAACTCCTGATAATTAGATCTTTGGAAAATGGTATAAACTTAAATCTTGATTTCATATCATTCCATACTTATTGGTGCCACCAGTACTCTTGCCACACTGTCATAACTGCCTGATAATTCACGTTGTTATAAGTGGCGGCTTGGCACACTTAATGGGCCAAATATTGGTCAATTAATACCCCAAAATCATAAGGTTTTTTTGGGAATGGAACCATCTAATCCATCCTGGTAGCTCAGCCCCAAAAGGGTCAGCATAAGGAAGAGAAAGGTCCCCACTTCACTGTCCAAAGAATGTTCAACTACCATGGAAATCAGCTGAATTATATAGAGAGTGGGTAAAAGTGGTGGCTTCCAGAAAAAAGAAAATGTCATCGGGTATAAAATCATGAATAAAAAAATACCTAGCCCCAACAGCCCAAAAATGGCGAAGACATTGATCCATTCGTTTTGTGGTCGCCAGGAATAGTCCTTTAATTCGGATTTGTAATAATCTTCCAGTGCAGATCTGAACTTCCCGGTGCCGATGCCAAAGAATGGATGCTGATTGCCAATCATAATTCCTGCCCGCCATGATTCCCATCGCTGTGAATCTGAATATTCATCTCCCTTTCCTTCCCGGAATTTTCCTAAATCATACAAAGTATAATCAACCTTTTGCTTCAAACCTGAAAGCGTTTCGTACGCAATTAACGGTGCGGCGAGAACCACAAATGCCAGGGCGAATTGTATCCATACTTTTACACGTCGCAGATAGAAGATAGCCAGGATGAAGCTTCCAGCATACGCCAGGGTCAATCCTGACCTGACAGACAGGATATGTAAAAAATAAAAGAGATAAACGGCAGTTGCGGCATAGGCCCATCGTTCCCATGCAAATTTTACTTTCCAGTTTTCAATCGCGAATCCGAGACATAAGATCATTGAAATGGCCACAATCACACTGAACCTGATATGACTTCCGGGAGTAGGCAATGAAGCGCCATATCCAAGACTTGAATTAAAAAGCTCATAGTCACTAAAGTAGGCGACCTGGACCCAAATCGAGCTCCATACAGCCATCATGATCATGCAAAGTGTGATGAGCATATATTCCTTCCTGCTGAATGGTTGTTGAAATGCAAAGCACATCGGTATGAGCAGGAATGCAAATTTAGGATGGGACATATGCCACCATTCGGTCAGGTTGCCAGCGTAGAGGATGCTGATCATATAGAGAAGCCAGAACAAAGCAAAAACACAAATGAAAGGCTTGTAACGGATGATGCTTTTTAAATCCAGCTTTTTAAATAAAAAATGAATTCTGAAAGGATCTATCTTGACATCTATCACTGTAATGATGGCTAAAGGAACCATGATGATCGAAAGCAAAGCCTTGGACCATATCAGGGACATAGCCATAATCATGAAGAGCATCACTGCTATCGGGTGGCGAATCGACATTGGCGCCAAATTAGGTATAAGTTTTAGATGTGTACTTTTGCCATGAAAAGGCATAGGGCATGGAGCATAGGGCATAGAGTTAAGGGAAAAAACCAATATGCAATTGACAATAAACAATAGGCAATAATGGAAGCATTAGAACAATTAAAAGATATCATAAACGAAATTGAATCTACTCAGATTGAAGATGCTGCTGCATTGGAGGCATTTCGTATACGATACCTGGGCACTAAGAATATATTGAAACCAATTTCTGCCCTGATCCGTGAAGTGCCCAATGAGCTGAAAAAGGAATTCGGTCAGTTAGTCAATGAAGCCAAGCAAAAAGCTGAGGATATCTTTCAGCACATGCAGGACCAGTTTGCAGGACACGGCTCGAAACAAAGTCATGTCATCCCTGATCTTTCATTGCCTGAAGTTCCGTTTCAGAATGGCAGCCGTCATCCGGTGAGTATTGTGATGGAAGAGATCATTGATGTCTTCGCACGGATGGGATTTGAAGTGGCGGAAGATCGGGAGATTGAGGATGACTGGCATAATTTTACGGCCATGAATACGCCTCCCGATCACCCTGCACGTGATATGCAGGATACATATTACGTAGCGTCGCCTCCGGGATGGTTGTTGCGCACACATACCTCTTCAGTGCAGGCGAGAGTGATGACTACTCGTAAGCCACCGATCAGGATCATCGCCCCGGGCCGTGTGTATCGAAATGAAACCGTATCGGCAAGATCGCACTGCCAGTTTCATCAGGTGGAAGTTTTATATGTAGATGAAGGTGTTTCATTTGCAGATATGAAGCAAACATTGCATCAGTTTGCCCAGGCACTTTATGGAAAGGATGTTGTGAGCCGGCTGAGGCCTTCTTATTTTCCTTTTACGGAACCGAGCGCGGAGATGGATGTGTATTATGGATTGGCTGATGAGCATGCACACCGGATTACCAAAGGAACCGGATGGCTTGAAATCTTAGGTTGTGGAATGGTTGATCCCACTGTACTGGAAACTTGTGGAATTGACTCCACGAAGTATTCAGGATTTGCATGTGGGATGGGGATTGAAAGACAGGCAATGATTAAATACCGGATTAATGATATCAGGTTATTGTTTGAGAATGATATTCGCTTTCTCAAGCAATTTTCAGCAGTAGTCTAAAAAAAGGTTGAAATGTTTAAGGGGTTTAAACGTTTAAGAGATGAAGTGTTTAAATCGAGATTTATCAGATGAATAACTGCAATTAAACACTTAAACCTTTTAAACATTTAAACTCCTTTCCAGAGATGTATCTAATAATTAAGATTAATCCTTCCTCATTCTTCTTATCCTCTTCTCACTAATGGACGTAAGTTTACCGAAAGGAACACGTGATTTTTTACCGATTGAAGTTGCGAGGCGCAAGTGGATGTTTGGCATCATTGAAAAAGTATTTCAGACGTATGGATATGTGCCGATTGAAACACCTGTCTTTGAAAACCTGAGTACGCTTACCGGGAAATATGGTGAAGAGGGGGATCGGTTGTTATTTAAAATCCTGAACAACGGGGATTATTTAAGCAAATCGGATGAAGATGCGTTTCAGAATAAAGACAGTAATAAATTTACCGGTTCGATTTCGAAAAGGGGGATGCGGTATGATCTCACGGTACCGTTTGCGCGGTATGTAGTAATGCACAGGAATGATATTCAGTTGCCTTTCAAGCGGTATCAAATACAGCCTGTGTGGCGTGCGGACCGGCCGCAGAAAGGGCGTTATCAGGAATTTTATCAGTGTGATGTGGATGTTGTTGGAAGTAAGTCGCTTTCGTATGAAGCGGAATTGATCCAGATATATGATGATGTTTTTGCGGGACTGGGTATTCCGGTGGTGATCAGGATTAATCATAGGCAATTATTGTTTGGAATAGCTCAATATGCCGGAATAGGGGAACAATGGATAGCAATGACGATGGCACTTGATAAGCTGGATAAAATAGGTGAGACAGGTGTGCGAAAAGAAATGACTGAAAATGGATTTTCGCATGAAGCGCAAGACAGAATATTTAATCTCCTTTCGAAAAAAGATTTTGCCTTGCTGAAAAAACATTTTGGGAATGAAAATGAAGCTTCCGTTAGTGTAGATGAGCTTGAACATGTATTTGCTTATCTCGAGGGACTGGAGCTGAAAAATAAGTTAGAATTTGACAGTACTCTCGCAAGGGGCCTTGGTTATTACACAGGTTGCATATTTGAAGTAAATGGAATAGATGCGGACATGGGAAGTCTGGGTGGAGGAGGACGGTATGATAATCTTACCGGTGTTTTTGGTTGGCCTGATGTACCAGGCGTCGGAATTTCATTTGGTGCGGAGAGGATTTATGATGTGCTTTTGGCGAAAGGACTTTTTCCAGTGGATATACAGGCAGGGCCCAGAATTCTTTTTGCTGCGTTTGATGAAGCAACCCATAGGTATGCATTCAAATGTGTAACAGAGATTCGAAAAGCGGGGATATCTGCTGATCTGTATCCGGAGCCAGGGAAGATAAAAAAACAGCTTAAGTATGCATCGGATATTGGTTGTGCGTATGTGGGGCTCATTGGTGAGACTGAAGAGAAGAATCAAATGGTGAGTTTGAAAAATCTTGGGACTGGGGAGCAGGAGGAGCTTTCGATTGAAGCGGTGATTGATGTGTTGAGAAAGTGAAGGCAGGAGTAAAAGATTTGCATGCCTTGAGGAGGTAGGATTTGGGAAAATAAGTGAACTCAATTGTACGGAAAGCTTCCGAATTTCGACGAAATGAAAGCTTCATTTATGAAGTGAATAGCTTCCGAATTTCGACGAAATGATTTTCAAATATGATTAAAATACATTATATATAATTTATTTCGCATTTAGGCTAAATGTATAGT
>JBDSPM010000360.1:0-3403 GCA_039930325.1 Saprospiraceae bacterium | reverse complement strand
TTTTTGCCTGATCATCAAAACGAATAGAATCCGTATGATACTTTTCTGCGAAATCAACTGCAAATCGCCTGATCAGTATATTGATGTCCTCAGGTCGTTCTTTAAGACTGGGGATATGAATAGGCACTGTATTTAACCTGTAGTAAAGATCATCCCGAAACCGGCCTTGCCTGACACGTTCAGTAAGATCTACATTACTTGCGGCGATGACCCGCACATCAGTCTTCTGCACCTGTGAAGAACCCACCCTTAGAAATTCACCGGATTCAAGCACACGAAGTAAATACGATTGAGTGTCTAACGGCATCTCACCGATCTCATCAAGAAAAATGGTCCCGCCATCCACGGATTCAAAATACCCTTTACGATCCGCTGTTGCTCCGGTGAAAGCACCTTTCTCATGACCAAATAATTCTGAATTGATCGTGCCCTGGGGAATGGCGCCACAATTGACAGCTATGAATTTGTTATGCTTTCTAGGGCTTAAGGCATGGATGATATGACTAAAAACTTCTTTGCCAACGCCACTTTCACCAGTAATGAGCACTGTAAGTTCTGTTCCTGCTACACGTGCAGCGGTATTCAACGCCCTGTCAAAGAGAATTGATCTGCCGACCAGGCCAAATCGTTGTTTAAGAGAAGCAGCGTCACTCATCAAGAAAAACGGATTATGACTTTAGAATATGACCTTTCAAAGTTGCACTGGTACTGGATTTGATATACACATTTACATAATCACCGGGTTTATACCCATCTTCCTTTGAAAAGACTACCATCTTGTTCTGAGAGGTGCGGCCTTTAAATTCGAAGGCTGATTTTTTAGAGTTGCCTTCAATCAGGACTTTAAATGTTTTGCCAACATCTCTTGCATTATGAGCCCTGGAAATATCATTTTGAAGAGCAACAACTTCACTGAGGCGTGAGCTCTTGATGTCCTCACTGATATCATCCGTATATTTTCTTGCTGCAAGTGTCCCCGGCCTTTCTGAATATTTAAACATGTAGCTCATGCTGTAATCAGCCCAGGACATCATCGATAAGGTATCCCGGTGATCTTCATCCGTCTCTGAACAAAAACCTGTAATGATGTCTGAGGAAACAGTACACTCCGGTACAATCGTTTTGATGGCCCGGATTCGATTCATATACCACTCGCGATCATAGGTTCTGTTCATCAGGGACAGAACCCTGCTGCTTCCGGACTGCACGGGAAGGTGGATGTAATTGCATATATTTTCATACCTGGCCACAACATACAGGACGGCGTCAGTCATATCCTTTGGATGAGAAGTACTGAATCGAATGCGTAAGTCCGGATGAACTAATGCGACTTGCTCCAGCAGGTCTGCAAAGGAATAATGTTCGTTTGTATCAGGATGTGTCCATTTGTATGAATCAACATTCTGTCCTAACAAGGTTACTTCTCTATATCCTGCAGCAAAAAGATGACTGGCTTCTGCCACGATCGTAAACGGGTCTCTTGAGCGCTCACGGCCCCGCGTGAATGGTACCACACAGAATGAGCACATGTTGTCGCATCCCCGCATGATCGAGATCAATGCAGTAACGCCGTTGCTCTCGAGCCTGACAGGGCTAATATCAGCGTAGGTTTCTTCCCGTGAGAGGTAGGTATTAATACCTTTTTCTCCATCCTCGACTTGCAACAATAACCCAGGTAAACTCCTGTATGCATCCGGGCCTACTACAAGATCTACGAGCTTTTCTTCTTCAAGAAGGCTTTGCTTTAAGCGTTCGGCCATACACCCCAGGATCCCTATCATGGTGCCGGGATTTCTGAGCTTCACTTTATTAATGGTCTTAAGCCTTTGTCTTATTGTGTCTTCAGCTTTTTCACGAATCGAACAGGTATTCAGAAGAATGAGGTGGGCGTCCTCGATATTCCTCGTAGAAGTGTATGAACAATCGGCAAGTATTGAAGCCACAATCTCGCTATCACTGAAATTCATCTGGCAGCCATAGCTCTCTATATAAAATCGCTTTATATAACCAGTAGTAACTGATTCAATATCAGTTGAATAATATGACTCGCCCTGACGCGATTCATCTATTATTTTTTCTATGGTTCCGGTAGGATTCATGCGTTTTAAAAAGGAAGCAAAGATAATGGAAAATCTGCCATTTTGACATCTAAGGTTCAAATCCGATATATGTCGGTCTTGGTAAAAGATGGGCTAAATGTCTTAATTTTGATATCTGATAAATCAGCAGGAATGGCTACAACTACATTGAATATGTCACAGGTTTTCATGGATCTTGAAAACCGGTATGGCGCACATAATTATCATCCATTGCCGGTAGTGTTGAATAAAGGGGAAGGTGTATTTGTGTGGGATGTAGAAGGAAGACGGTATTATGATTTTCTGTCAGCTTATAGTGCAGTCAATCAAGGGCATTGTCACCCACGTATCATTGAGGCGCTTAAAGCACAGGCAGATCAATTAACATTAACGTCGCGGGCTTTCTTTAATGATCAATTGGGTCCTTTTGAGCGATACATTACACAGTACTTTGGATATGGAAAAGTACTGATGGCCAATTCCGGAGTGGAGGCGGTTGAAACAGCGATAAAGCTTTGCCGTAAGTGGGCTTATACCAAAAAGGGAATAGCCTCCCAGGAAGCTAAAATCGTTTTTGCATCCGGCAATTTTCATGGAAGGACATTGGGTGTGATATCGGCATCTACTGATCCTTCGAGCACAGGGGATTTCGGGCCTTATCTGCCAGGCTATATCATCATTAACTATGATGACAAAGATGCCATTGCTGAAGCACTGGAAGATCCGAACGTTGCCGGTATTTTAGTCGAGCCGATCCAGGGGGAAGCAGGTGTCGTGGTTCCTGCTGATGATTATCTTCCTTTCCTTCAAAAAATATGCAGAGAGAAAAACGTACTACTGATAGCTGATGAAGTTCAAACAGGTCTATGCCGTACAGGAAAGCTTCTGGCATCCTGCGGTAATTGTACGTGCAAGGAATTTTGCGAAAACAAATATGAAGTTCGCCCTGATATATTGATCCTTGGAAAGGCCCTGGCTGGTGGTGTTCTCCCGGTATCGGCGGTGCTTGCTGATGATGAGATTATGTTGTGTATTAAGCCCGGCGAGCATGGTTCGACTTATGGTGGTAATCCGCTTGCATGCGCTGTCGCAAGAGCTTCGTTGGAAGTGTTGAAGGATGAAAGGCTTGACGCGAATGCGATGCATCTCGGTAAAATATTCAGGGAAAGAATGCAAATGGTCGTTGATAAATATCCGATCGTGCTGATGGTGAGAGGTCAAGGCCTTCTCAATGCTATTGTAGTTGATGATGATGAGGATGGCCATATGGCCTGGGACTTGTGCATTCAACTTGCAGCTAAAGGTTTGCTTGCCAAGCCAACACA
>JBDSPM010000359.1:0-6254 GCA_039930325.1 Saprospiraceae bacterium | reverse complement strand
TGAGTGGCATACGGGACTCAAGCCACATAGAGATCCTGTCTGTCAATGTAATAGATTCCGTATCCTGTACAAGAATGACTTTTCCGGCAAACTGTTCAATTGGTTTAGCACCCGGCAACATGATAATGAATGTGGATAATGCCATCAGCACGATCATCCAGATAGCCATGGTTGAAATGGTATATCGAATGTGAGCGCTTCGTCCGGGGATCAATCTCAGGATGATGTACAGCAACAATCCGATCGCTGCAATTTGCCAAAGCGAATGCACAAATGTCCAGCCCAGGGCTTTCATCCAGTCGGATTGCATCCATTGCGTTGTGAAATTCATGATGGTTTATTTTTTTCAAGTTGATCAATCAATGCTTTAATGGCAGCTAGTTCGTCAGGCGTGGTTTCATGGTTACCCAAAAGGTGCATGGCAAGCTTTGAAGCTGATCCCTTATAAGCTGCATTTAAAAACCTGTCAAGAAGTGCTGATTGAATTTTTCCTTCCCGAACTGCTGCAGAATAAATGTGAGTGCGTTGCGAATCATCACGAAGCAGCAGTCCTTTTTCGAACATGATCTGCATGATTTTGAGCGTAGTCGTGTAGCCAATTGATTTGTCCTTGTCACTGTTAAGGAGCTCGTTGATTTCTCTTACAGTTGAGGGGCCGTTTTTCCAAAGGATCTGGAGGACTTCCAGTTCGCCATCGGTGGGTCTTTTTTCATTTATCATATATCGTAGTACGAAGTGTTTCGTATACAATAATAGGTAATCTCAACTTCTTAGTACGAATTGATTCGTATTTTAATAAAAGTTTAACATTTGGCTCCTAAATCCCCTGAAGGGGAATTCAATTCTCTTTTATTCTATTATAGCTGAAAGCCAGGTGAAGCAATTGCGAATTGTATCACCTTCCAAAGCTGAGTGACAGGCCATTAGAGAAGGAGTAGATATTATGAGGTACTCCATCCGGTGGGCGGGAGTCGAAAGCATATTTGAAGTTAGCACTGAGAGAAAGCTTCTTACTGATATCAAGAGAAAGAGATGTTTCATTGCTCAACCTGTAATCTCTCCAATCTGCCAACAATGGCTGACCATAGGTAGTGCTCGTAAAAGTAACCGCCTCATCAGGTGAGAGGGTAAAGGTAAAATAGCTGCTAATCCGGTGATCCCTGTGAAAAATATATGTATCCACGTCTTCTTCATATTCGAACATGTAGGCTATTCCAAGATAGAATCTTGCATTATCCAACTGTGTCAGCTTGAACCTTGGGCCGGAGCCGATGATGGCCCTTTTCTTAATTTTCGTAAGGGCATTGTATTGAAGCTGGGTGAAAACTTCCCACCGTACAGCTTTTCCAAACTTATGATTGTACCGGAGATGCCCGAATCCCGTGTTTGAAAATTTTTGTTGCTCCGCACTGATGATGCTTAGATCAGTAATGAACAGCCATAGGTCTTTATTGGATTTGGCTTTATATTCTAACAATGTGGAGGTATTGAATGCCAGGTAGGATTTGGTGGATTTAGCACCTGAAAAATTGAGATTGGCAGTGCCAAACCAGCCGGTAGAATCATCAGCAATTCGTTTCTTTTCAATATTGACGATCTGAGCATGCATCCATGGGGATAGCAGTATGAGGATAGCAATACCAATGCAGCGCCTGGAATTCTGAGAATTCATATCTGGGCCCTATTGCAAAATCTGTTCCCGAAAAGAGCAGAGGGCAGAGGTCGTTATTCTTCTGCTACAATTTCCTGTCCGTACTGAATCAGGTAACCATTGTTGTCATAGAAAGCAAACTCACGCATATCATATTCGAAATTCTCAATGCCGTAGCACAGGTTCACTTTGTCCTTTAGTCTTTCCCACCAGTAATCCACATTGTCTGTATTGATGTAAAAAGAACCGGTGAATAGAGGCTTTTCGAAAGGGGTGAGCTCATTTGGCGTTGCGAGCATGATTTCAACTTCGTCCATTCGCATGGATGCCCATCCCCAATCTTCATTGTATTCATCGCACGTGAATCCAAGCGTGACAGTATAGAAATCGATGGAAGCTTGCAATTCACGTGTCCAGAGCATGGGACGAAGATGATTTAATTTCATGATGCGATATTGGATTAAACTGTTTGCTGAACTATATTCCAAGTTTGAAAGATAGTAGCCGATAGTAAAAATAAGTACTCCAGTATACAAAAGGTAACTAAAAATAAAAAAAGTGGCACAAACTAATGCGCCACTTTTTATCAGAGGTTATGCAAATTACATTTTTGAAAAACACTTAGTACTATTCGAGGGAGTTAATAAATGTGAGAGAGCTATGCTTTCATTGAGCTAATCAATGAAATATTTTAATTTAAAAGGGGTGGGCCTTTATTAAAATTCAGGAATTAAACGCAATCGTTTTGATATGGTTTATTGAATACTGATTTTTTTTAAAGAATAATTCTTCAAACGTTGCTTTAACGTTTACTGAATTTTGAATGTTCAAAAAATATTAAAATTTCAGTTGAAATAAAATTGCATTTTAACACATTGAGAAGCGCAAAGTGACTTTTTATTTTATTGTCACGTAGCAATGCGACGTGCATAAGGGGCAGAGAAATTTTCTTCTTGCTTGTAAGCCTTTACGATCTGCCTGGTGTGGCCGGCTGGTTTTTCCCAGGGCTCTGATTTTGCTGTTGAAATAATTCGAATCTTGTCATTTGTTGCTCAGCAGGGAAATAATTATTGCTGCGATCTATATCAGCAGTTTCGAGATAAGGATCTAATACAAACTGTTTAACGACTTTATCTGTGATAAATACTTTTGAAACTTCATTATTATTTCGACGCCAGATTTCTGCAGGTATGCGTTGCACCTGTTCTGTTCCATCATCAAATACGAATTTGATAATGACCGGCATAAGCAGGCCACCTTTGTTTTTGAAAGTGATAGTATAATAATTTTGACCTTTTTCAATCACTGCTCTTTCCTCAGGGGCCAGGTTTTTTACATACGCGGCGAAATTATCTTTTGCTGTTTTTTTTGCATCAACTTCAGTGTACTTGTCCCGCAAGGTTGTGTCAATTTCATCCTGCGTAAGTATGATAGTTTCACGATTAATTATAGAAGTCAAACCGTGTGGATGTTCGCTTAAAAATTTTTCATCGCTGGTCAACAGGGTTGAGTCTTGTGGCATATCTGCGCGCTGCCATTTGATATCTGACAATTCTATATCAACGGCTTGTGTGCCGAAAAACCATCCTCTCCAAAACCAATCGAGATCTACAGCCGACGCATCTTCCATCGTTCTGAAAAAATCCGCAGGAGATGGATGTTTGAATTTCCAGCGGTTAGCATATTCTTTGAATGCTTTATCAAAAAGATCCCTGCCCATCACCGTCTCGCGCAATATGTTTAATGCAGTGGCTGGCTTTGCATACGCATTGCTTCCCAGGCTTTGCACATTCTCAGAATTCGACATGATAGGTTCAAGCAACTTCTGATCAGATTTCATGTAATCCACGATTTTATAAGGAGCCCCGCGACCCGAGGGATAATCTCTTTGCCACTGCTGCTCACTAAGAAATTGAAGAAAGGTATTCAATCCCTCATCCATCCAGGTCCATTGACGTTCATCCGAATTGACAATCATCGGAAAATAATTATGCCCTACTTCATGTATGATGACGGAGATCATTCCATATTTAGTGCCATCTGAATAGGTGCCATCTGCCTGTGGACGGCCGCCATTGAAACATATCATCGGATATTCCATGCCGATACGATCCGTATGGATAGACCAGGCTACCGGATAAGGATAATCGAATGTATAGTGCGAATACCAATGCAATGTATGTGCTATCACTTTTGTTGAATAATGTCCCCATAGTGGGTTTCCTTCCTTTGGATACATAGACATAGCCATGACATCCGGACTGGCGGATTGCTTCACTGCCATGGCATCCCATATAAATTTCCGGGAGGATGCCCATGCGAAATCACGAACATTCGTGGCCTTAAAATTCCATGTTTTTTCTCCCGCAGCCCGTTGCGATTCCCTCTTAAGTGCCTCGTCTGGTGTGATGATCAGCACCGGGTCCGAATAGCTCGCATGTGCTTTCACCAGTCGATCCTGTTGATCTTTCGTCAATACATCTTTAGGGTTCTGTAATGTTCCGGTTGCAGCTACAGCATGATCGGCAGGTACCGTAATGTGCACATCGTAATCACCAAATGGAACCGTGAATTCACCTGAACCGAGAAACTGTTTGTTCTGCCAGCCATAGATATCATCGTACACACACATGCGTGGATAGAATTGTGCAATAGCGTATAAATAGTTACTGTCCGCAGGAAAATATTCATACCCTGAACGCCCACCTTCTTTGAAACGATCGTTGATGTTATAATTCCACTCCACTTTGAAGGAATAGGTTCCTCCAGGTGCTATCGGTTGTGGTAAATCAACACGCATCATGGTCTTATTGATGGTAAAAGGAAGAGAGATCCCTGTGGTGGCTGTGATTTTTTCAACATTGAACCCACGGTTCAAAGGATGATCAAACCTGGCAAGACCGGCAGCCGTAACTCTTGGATCCATTTTCCCGGTGGAGGTAGAATAACTATCTGCATCCGGAGCTTTATAGTTCTGGTCTAGCTGGAGCCAGAGGTAATTGAGTGCATCAGGTGATTGGTTGTGATAGGTAATAGTCTCTTTCCCGGAAATGTATTGTTTGTGATCATCAAGGTGGACGTCTATCACATAATCAGCGCGATTCTGCCAATAGGCATGGCCAGGTGCGCCACTGGCAGACCGGGTTTCATTTGGTGTGGGAAGCAATGAACCTAGCTGTTCAAATTTGTTCTCCTGTGCAGATAAAAAAAAGGAAGTATTGATCAGTATGCCTGCGATCAAATGATATCTTATAATGGAATTCTTCATCTTTTAACTATTGAAAATTAAACGGCAACAAAATAATTGAAATCAAGGAGTTGCGGAGAAAATTTCGATGGAACATTAATTTGGAATGTCAGAAAGGAGGCTGGTAGCTTCTAAATATCCTTTCCATATAGCTGGCTGCGGAGGCAAATTCCTTGCAGCCCACGTTATGATTTCGTTGATTTGCCCCCACGCCTGTTTTGCCCCACCCTCAAGTTTAAAAAATCTTTTTCTAGATTGAGTTAACGATCCTTTCTCCTGTTTCTGCATTAAAAAAATGAAGCTTGCTTCGATCAATATAAAGTGTGACTGCCTGATCGGATGAAAGATTCGTTTCGGGAAGAAGGCGGGCGATGAAAGTATGCTGACCCATTTTAAAATACAGAAAACTGTCACTTCCCATAGGCTCCACTGCGTCCGGCGTGATGGTAATAGGCGTATACGACGAAATGCGCAATCCATTGTCACCATGAATGTTCTCAGGGCGAATTCCCAGAACCATCGGACCGGGTGTAGCAGCAGCCGGTAAGTATCCATTGAGAGATATGCTAAATTCTTTTGTTTCATCCGTGAAAATCAAAGCATCATTCAGCTCACCGTGAATCAAATTCATAGCAGGGCTGCCGATAAATCCTGCGACGAAAAGGTTTGCCGGGTGATTGTACATATTCATCGGTGTATCGAATTGCTGCAGGAGGCCATCCTTCATCACAGCGATACGGTCTGCCATGGTCATGGCTTCTGTTTGATCATGAGTCACGTAAATAGTAGTCACACCAAGCTTACGTTGAAGCTTTGATATTTCCATGCGCATTTGTACGCGCAGCTTTGCATCCAGATTGCTCAGGGGTTCGTCAAATAAAAATACGCGGGGATTTCTTACGATAGCACGACCTAGTGCAACGCGTTGGCGTTGGCCACCGGATAAAGTCCCTGGCCTGCGTTTTAGAAAAGGCTCAAGGCCAACTATTTTAGCTGCTTCTTCAACGCGTCGTTGGATTTCACTTTGCTTTACCTTCTTCAGCTTCAATCCAAAGGCCATGTTTTGATAAACAGTCATATGCGGATACAACGCATAATTTTGAAATACCATCGCGATATCCCTATCCTTTGGTGCAATGGAATTGACTAATTTATCACCGATATACAATTCACCTGAAGTGATGTCTTCAAGACCGGCAATCATGCGCAGCGTGGTGGATTTGCCACAGCCGGATGGGCCGCAAAGCACAACGAATTCCTTGTCCTTTATATCCAGTGACAGATTCGATACGGCATCAACATCTCCATATCGCTTGATGAAATTTTTAACTTTTACTTCTGCCATGGGGGTTATTT
>JBDSPM010000358.1:0-2518 GCA_039930325.1 Saprospiraceae bacterium | reverse complement strand
AACTCATCCAATCGCTGTCCTCTGTCAGTATCCAAAGCGGCCAGGATTCAAGGTTCTTACTGGAGATTGAATTTACCAGCGTCTCAATTTCTCTTTTTGCTGTGATATAGTCCGTAAAAATATACATTGAAATGGCTACAACTCCCGGCATCACGAGTCTTGCTTCTTTGCACGAAGAAGGAAGTGAAAGATCTGTCGGTAATTCATTTGATAGTTTTCGCCTGACAGGTCCACGCGCCGCAACTATCAGTTTTGATCCGGTATTCCAACCATCGCCACTATAATCCAACGTATCAATCGTAGTACGTGTTTGAAAATGAAGATCACGGCTTAGATCAATTCTGCTCAGTACATGCTGGAAAAATTCAGGGATATTGTGCGTAGACAAAAGAGGATCATCTTCATTGCATGCGATGAACAGATATTTCGTCAAAGAAGTTTGTCCCTTTCCAAGGAGATGATTAGCTATCGTCAATAATTCTTCCGGCACGGGTTCCCTGAAAGGCATATATCGCTCATGCCCTATCGCCAACAATAGAGGATGCACACCTGATGCATCCACAGCATGTATTTCTTTTAAGCCGGGAAACTCCGACGGTGCAAGTGGCTCTACCAATTGATGGATCAGCCAACCAAAATTGCTGTCTTCCTGCGGGGGACGACCCACTATTGTAAAATGCCAGATCGGATCTTTACGGTGATATATATTTTTGATATCTAATACAGGAAAATCATGCTGCAGGCTATAGTATCCCAGGTGATCTCCAAAGGGTCCTTCCGGTTTTTTTTCATTTAACCGTACAGTGCCTGTAATGCAGAAATCAGCATCAGCTGAAATAATATAACCGTCTCTCCAGAAATATCGGAACCGTCGATTTCCCAAGAGGCCGGCAAAGGTTACTTCACTCAGGTCTTCAGGTAATGGCATGATGGCAGCAAAAGAATGTGAAGGCGGGCCGCCGATAAAGATGGAAATTTTAAATTCATCGCCTGTCTGGTTATACAGAGTGTGATGAACTCCGATACCACGATGCAGCTGGTAGTGCATTCCCGCTTCCTTATCCGCTATGTAATCATTTCCGCTCATTTGTATCCGGTACATCCCGATATTCGAATGTGAAATTTTCTTATCTCCGGGAGGGAGACTCAGCACCTGGGGCAATGTGACGAATGCACCTCCATCTTTTGGCCAACCCACTACCTGAGGCAATAAGCCCAACCGTGTATGGCCATATAAAATTGGTTTACGAACACCAGCATTTAGTGGTACGCCATTTAAAGCTGTAAAAGGAGTCATAAAAAAATGCGCAGGCTGCCGAAAAAATTCCGCAGGGTCAGCTTTTAGTTTGATCAATCTTTGAACTTGATCCAGCGTATTTCTAAAAAGGTATGTAGTTCGCGCTTTTGTACCATATAGATTGGATAAAGCAACAAAAGGACTTCCTTTTACTTTTTCAAATAACACCGCCGGACCTCCTGCATCAAATACTCTTCGATGTATTTCAGCCATTTCCAGGTAGGGGTCTACTTCATCGGATATTCGAAGAAGCTGATCGGGAGGAAGATCTTCCACACATTGACGGAGAGATTGATAGGACAAGAGGAATAGGGTTTATCAGGTGGAAAAGATACAACGTTCCTCATTGGGGCAATTGTGCTTTATTACCATCTATGCTAAACTTTATCCTTTACCGAAAGTTTAATTTAAGATGTCATCTGGTCTATGTGCCGGACTACAGTCGTAAAGACCTCCCTTATGGATATTGTTATCATGCTTGTATTTGGTGCCATTGCCGGATGGTTGGGAAATTTGATTTTCACTGATCATGGTTTGGGATTATATGGAAATATTATCGCCGGATTACTTGGCAGTGTGTTTGGCTTTTGGCTTTTAGGCGAATTCGGGATTCATATTGGTGAGGGATATTTGAATACGCTTGCAACAGGTCTTTGTGGTGCACTGACAATCTTATTTTTGGTCAATCTAATTCTTCCGGGAAGGAATTCGCAGTAAGCGGTTTTCTATTCAATATTGCTGAAAAGCATTTACAAACAGGTCTGATTCACCTCTCAAAACGATCTCGTATGGTTGTATCAAATATGATTTCTTCTCATATATCTTTTTACCTTAGCGGCAAATGGATATAGGTTGAAAGTATATCAGGATCTCCTCCGTCACATACAGGATCAGGGTACCCGTAAAAGCGATCGCACAGGAACCGGGACGATCAGTGTCTTTGGACATCAGATGCGATTAGATCTAAGTGAAGGATTTCCCTTGCTCACGACTAAAAAGCTTCACATTCAGTCAATTATTTATGAGCTTCTCTGGTTTTTAAGAGGTGATACGAATATTGCATTCCTTCAGGAGCATGGTGTGCGGATTTGGAACGAATGGGCGGATGAAGAAGGGAATCTCGGCCCGGTGTATGGCCATCAATGGCGGAGCTGGACAGGATCTGATGGTACCACAATAGATCAGATCGCTCAAGCCGTCAATACCATTAAAAAAAATCCG
>JBDSPM010000357.1:0-2977 GCA_039930325.1 Saprospiraceae bacterium | reverse complement strand
TCGTAATCATCCTTTAGTCCAAGATGCGAGGCTTGCAATAATTTTCCTGCTTCTGCCGGTTCATGTTTTTTTAGTGCCGCAACCATGGAAAGAACACGATCATTTTCTTCAATAACAAAAACGCTTCTTTTTTGTAGCACTTCCGGTAAATTAATTTCTCGCAGCATTTCTAATGTGACATCTCTCAAACTATTCACCTCCGGGTACGTTTTTTGAATTTCTGCCACCGCTTTCATACATTCATCTGCCCTGGTATTGTAATCACTATCGATCAGCTTATGCTTTACTTTTGTATTAATAAGCACCCATTTACAACCGGGCAGATCTGCCGTAATGAATTTGAAGGACTTACTTCTGCAATCAAGCAACATCACATGATCCTCCCGGCTCAGCATGATGGCAAACTGGTCCATAATTCCACCCTGCAAACCAATAATTTCACGTTCGACACGACTTCCAATAAGCGCAAGCTCTTCACGAGATTCCTTTTTACCTGTGATATTTTGCAGGGCATACAATAATCCACAGACCAGAGATGATGATGAAGAGACTCCCAAACCTACCGGCAAATCACCACCAATTAATATATTTAATGCATTACATTCCGGCGCATACAGCATGATAGTGCCTGAAATATATTTTGCCCACAACGGCATTACATCGGATGTATCCGAAAAATATTCCTCATTCATGTTCAGGGCAACCCAATGATGAGATTGATTATCATTCTTAGAAACCAGAATATAAACGGATCGACTCATCGCCCCCGGCAAAACCCATCCTTCATTGTAATCGGTATGCTCCCCGATGATGTTGACCCGACCTGGCGCACGAACTATTATTTCCGGATCTAAGATTCCGAAATGATGACGCCATGCCTTTAACAATTGATCTACCATGTCACACGAAGATAATAAAGGCTAAGGCTAAGGCTGAGGAGCAGGAAGGAATAACGCGCTCGACATTAAACATTTAAACATTAAACATTTACACCAATGAATACGGACGGTTGTCTACAACTTCTTAATCTATGGACAAAATAAAATCTGTTTCGAAGGTTCAAAACCATCCTCCCCCAAGCATCGCTCTGAAAGGCCATGGAATAGCGGCGAGTATCACCAGGAGAGCGATAAAATAATACCAGAATTCTTTTTTAAAATTACCGGCTTTCGCTTTACTATTCCCAATCGTCACAAGTATTACTGCAATCAGCATCATGACAGTGTGCTCCATTGTGAAAAAACGAAGTACCGCATTGCTCATGGTTTCAGAAGAGAACTGGACTCTAGGACTGATAGCATATAAAGCCAATCCCAGCAACACCTGCAAATGTGTCGAAATCAATGCAAACAGGCTTAGCTTCCTGTCAGCGGGTGCGAATATTTTTTTCCTGCTCATGCCATTGTACGCATTGACAACATTTACAATGATCAGAATCAATACCACCCATCGAAGCCCTGAGTGAAAATGCAGAAGAGCAGAATACATAAGTTTTCGTTTTTATTTGTTCGCTAATGTAGGAAAAAAGGAAGAATGACGGAAAACTGGGAGGACTGTGATCGTAGGGTCGTATTGCATCCGACCACGAGCACATGAAATTATTGCGTAAAGAGCAGAGGGCAAAGAGCAGCGAGCAGTGAGACGGATAGTGGGAAATTTTTGATTTAGGCGAATATTCCTCGGGATATAAGACTTTGAATTTAAGCAGCTCAGTGCGAGAGAGTGAAAAGCGAAAAAAGGCACACTAACTTATCCCCGGGATTTTCGTATACGCCAGTGAAGAAAAACAGGGGAGACACTTCGACTCATTTTGAACAAGTTCAAATAATGAAGCTCAGTGCAAGGAAATTTCACAGAAATTTCGAAGGGGCAAATAAGTGAAAAGTGAAAAATGAAAGCTAATTAGCGTTAATTAGCGGCAGAGAAAAGGAGGTTCCGCAGAATCTTAAATAAACTTTTTCTCATAACAAACGACCTTGAAGGTGTCCTGGCTGTTGTAAGGTACACATAAAGTAAAGCCAAGCGCTTGATATAGTTTTTGAGCGCTCTGCATTTCATGCATGGTGTCCAATAGCATGCTTTTATACCCTATTTCTGCAGCATATAAAATAATCTCCACGGCTAATTGTTTACCCAGCTGATGTCCACGGTGCAAAGGTGATACATAAAGCCTTTTCATTTCCGCAACCCCTGGCCATAAAGTACGCATAGCAACACAACCGGCTATAATCCTGTCAGTATTCTCTATGGCCACAATAAGATGACTACCTGGCATTGTATAGACCTGTCGTAAATCAGCCATCTCTGCATCAAATGAAGTGAAGCACGTATCATCGTCGAATTCCTTGTGATATTCCCGCAACATTCCAGGAATTACATCCCATTCTGCCTGTGATTTCGGTGGCCGTATCGTATAATTCACATTCTTCATGATAAAGACAAAGGTTGAAGCTATAAATTTGATGCAGATTTGAAGTATATGAGCGATCATGAATTTGAAAAATTGCCACTGAATACGGTAAAAAGATTGCCAAAAAGAGGCTTTTACGACAAAGAAACTGTGTTTGAGATTCTTGATCAACACTTCCTGTGTCACCTTAGCTGGGAGGTAGATGGCCAGCCCTGCCTGATTCCTACTGCTTTTGGAAGGAAAGGGGAAACGCTGTATGTACATGGCAGCAGTAAAAGTAGAATGCTATCAGCTTTGGCTGATGGCCGACCGCTTTGCATGGTAGTAACGCATATTGATGGCCTGGTCCTGGCAAGATCGGCATTTCATCACTCGATGAATTACCGCTCTGCAGTCATCTACGGGCACGCCCGGGAGATAGAGGGCGAAGAAAAAAAGGAGGCACTGCGAATCGTTTCAGAGCAGATTATTGCCGGGAGATGGGATGAAGTGCGACTGCCAAATGATCTTGAACTTAAAGCCACGACCGTCCTTGCCATCGAAATCGATTCGGCATCTGCGAAAATT
>JBDSPM010000356.1:0-4129 GCA_039930325.1 Saprospiraceae bacterium | reverse complement strand
CTGAATTATCCTGGAAAAAAACTATGGCCTTATTCCCATATCTTTTTCTTCTGGTAATTGTTCTGACAAAATGCCATGCGGAAGCCAAATCAAAATCTCCTGACCAAATGATCGTTTACGAAGTTTTTCTTCCGTCGTTTTGCGATTCTGACCAGGATGGTACCGGAGATATTCAGGGCCTGATATCAAAGCTGGATTATATTAAAGATTTCGGGGCCACTGCTATTTGGATTAGCCCTGTCCATCCATCGCCTTCCTATCACAAATATGATGTAAGCGATTATTTTAGTATTGACCCGGTCTACGGAAGTATGGCTGATATTGATAATCTTATAGCTGAAGTTCATCAGCGAGGCATGGAATTATTGCTTGATCTGGTTATTAATCATACTTCCACGCAACATCCATGGTTCATGCAATCTGCATCCTCGCCTGACAATGCATTTCGGGATTACTATGTGTGGAAAGATTTTAACTCTGTTCAGGATGAAATCAACAAGAAGAGTACCACCTTCGATTCAGATAATCTCACCCAATGGCATACATGGAAAGATGATAAAGAAGTCTATTACGGATTTTTCTGGAAAGGAATGCCCGATCTGAATTTTGATAATCCAAAAGTCCGGGAAGAAGTATTTAAGATTGGAAAATTCTGGCTGGCGAAAGGAATAGATGGTTTCAGGCTTGATGCTGCAAGACATATTTTCCCCGATGACCGCTTTGATGACACACGTAAATTCTGGGAAGAATTCCGGTCAGTGATGGAATTTGCCAAACCTGATGTCAAACTTGTAGGTGAAGTATGGTCAGACCCGGGCCTATTAGTTACTCTTTTTAAGGGCCTTCAATCTTTATTCAACTTCGAATTAACAAAATCAATCCCTGAATCTATTAATTCCGGTCAGCCACATCGATTTATGGATTCGTATGCACATGTAGATTCAGTTTACAGAGTAGCAAATCTGCCTTTTGAAGACGCTGTTTTGTTGTCCAATCATGATATGAACCGGATCCGATCTACCTTGGGCGGTGATGTTGAAAAAGCAAAACTCGCAGCATCTATTTTGCTTTCACTTCCCGGAACGCCATACATTTATTACGGGGAAGAAATAGGAATGCTGGGCATGAAACCTGATGAAAATAACAGGGAACCATTTCTGTGGGGAGACGCAGGAATATCGGATACAGATTGGATGGTTCCTAAATATTCTGTACCTCCAGCAGTCACTCCACTTCAGGCACAAATAGATGATCCATATTCGATCTATAATTATTATAAAAAATGGATCCGCCTTCGTCGTGATCATCCTGGTATTTCCGGAAGTAAATTAGAATTTCTTAAATCCGAATTCCCAACCATTCTGGCTTACATTTTAGCCGGGCCATCTGAAAGATTAATGGTGATTCACAATCTTTCGGATCAACCATCAATAATTACTGTACCCGAAAATTCAGAATTGTTATCTGCCGATGAAGCAAATGTGAACGACAATAGAATGAATTTAAATGGATATTCATCTGTAATTTTTAAAATTCAACTGCTATGATTTACGCCAGAAGCTACAAGCTTCTTTCTTAGTTTTTTAGAAATAAACGGAAATATTCCTTTGATGTAAATGCTTCAAAAGTCGTTAAGAGTTTTAAAAAATCATGCAATGACATTTTAAGCTAGACCTTAAAATTTATATTGAAATTCTTCGTCGAGGCTAATATTTCTAAAGGACGTTTGTACCTGTCAGCCAGCAAGCTTCAATGATTTACTCCAGAAGCTACAAGCTTCTTTTCCAAAACTTATAAAAATAGACGGAGACGGGAATATTTTTTTGAAGCACATGCTTCAAATGTCGATATAGGACGAGGCAAAAAATTCCGCTGATTAACACAAATTATACTACCGATTGTTAAGACTCATTAGATTGAAAAACCTGATCGTTATTCGTTATTCACCACAGATAACCCAGATTGCCCAGATTGAAATTATTCGCTTCGTTATTCGTTATTCATAATTCATTATCCATTATTACGTCTTTGCTCCCACCATCACTCCATGCCTCGAGCTTTTACCTGCATGTTCGAGTGAGGATTTTGCATACTCAATGTCCTGGAGAAGGCGTTTTGCATCCTTATCCTTTCCATCAAATCTTTGGATCTCTTTTGCAAATTGTGTGGCGAGATCGAAATCTTCAAGCCAGTAATAAGCTAATGCCTGGTTATACAGATTTATGTGCTTGAGCTTAGCATCGTCCTTGGATTTGGTACCCTGCTTTTTTGCTTCCGCATTATAAAAATCCAATGAAGGTTGTATCCGGTTTCTGATTTCAATCAGGCCTTTGTTGGCATCCATCGTTTTAAAAGCATCTTTTATTCTTTGCAAAGCGGTTTGATAGGCATCATACTCCGGATGTTTTTTCTTTCCAATAGTTTCAAAATGCGTATTCTCATTTATTAGTTGATATCCATATTTGGTGTTGATCAGGTCAGCTATTTTTTTAAATCCTTCCCTGATCTTATCTCTTTGCAAATCGGCCAGTTTTGAACTTCGGTTTACTCTCCAATATGAATCAAGCTCAGAAAGACGATCGTAATAACTCGTCGTATATGTACTCTGATCATTCCACCTGTATATATAATCATCTTCGAGTGTGTGTCCTTCCTTATCAACCACTCTTAATGAAATGGGCAATGCATACCTCACCTCTACAGCATACGTGGAGCGCAGGATTTCTTTTCCATTCTTATCCTTGCTTTTTATCCGACGCACGACACTTCTTTCACTTGCATTCAAATCACCTACGGAGGCTTCAATTTCAACATCACCTGATCGGTTTACTTTTTTATAACCAGACAATTTTAAATATTCATCTGCCAGGCTTGTCTCGGTGTACCCTGTCATCGAGAGTGCACTAAAACGGGTTTGGACATCCGCAGAATAGGTAGTGTAAGATGGGTTTAACCGCTCGTCGGGCATTCTGTAATATTCCACAGGAACCGCCTCATTGTCAATGCTTACCAATTGGGCGCCACCTGTTTGACATCCCGTCCAAAAACCAGCTACCGCAATAAGGCATCCGGGAAAAATATTAGAGTTCATTTTCAAAGGATTGAGTCCGGTTATTTCTTGCCAATAATAAGGTTTTAAAACGAGGAAAGTTGAGCCGATCTTCATTTAATTCAATCATCACTTTTGATGCATTGCGATTATGATGATACTCTCAGTTTTAGCTCACTACCTTTTTATTATCTTGACCCTATGTCTTCTAATGTTATTATTTGCGGTGCCGGTCTATGCGGAACGCTTCTTGCGCTTAGGCTGGCTGACCGGGGTCATCATATCACCCTTCTTGAGAAGCGAAATGACCTGAGATATGAAACTGTTGTTGCGGGACGGTCCATCAATCTCGCTTTGTCTGATCGTGGAATGGCAGCATTAGATCTGGTGGGCTTGCAGGGGAAGGCTATGGAAATATCCATTCCGATGATGGGACGAATGGTGCACTCGAAAGATGGCGGAATTACAAGATTATTACCATACAGCGGACGTAGTGATGAATTTATCCAATCCATTTCCCGGCATGGATTAAATGAATTGCTGCTCAATGCTGCTGCAGGTCACAACAATATTGAAATTCATTTTGGCATTGACCTCAGACATGTAGATGTGCTGCAGGCCAGTATCAGGGCTTCAAAATCCGGTACTACGGAGCTATTAGATTTATATGGAGATATACTGATTGGAACCGATGGTGCAGGTTCGGCAATTCGCCAGGGATTCTTAAATATTGGCTCAAACATACGGTTCAATTACAGCCAGGATTTTCTTGATCATGGTTATAAGGAATTGGAAATTCCCGCCGGCCCAAATGGAACGTGGCGCATTGAAAAAAATGCATTGCATATCTGGCCGCGACATAATTATATGTTGATTGCCTTGCCAAATTTGAATGGCAGCTTCACTGTGACTTTATTTTTACCATTTGATAGTGAGCCTGGATTTAATCAACTCAATAACCCGGATAGCGTTTTAAATTTTTTCACTTCTCAATTTCCGGATGTCGTTCCGTTAATGCCAAATCTGGTGACGGATTTTATGATTCATCCTACGGGATCATTAGGGACTATACGATGCAAT
>JBDSPM010000355.1:0-3223 GCA_039930325.1 Saprospiraceae bacterium | reverse complement strand
ACGGCACGGACTCCAGGGTAGGAAATAAGGATTTAATCATTATCTTTCGGTCTGTTCAAGGTCTTACGATATGAAAAATTTAATTCATCTGCGGCTGGTGATTTCTAATTTAATTGCCGCCGGTTGGCTCAATAAATATTCTGTTTCTCTCGGCTTATTTGTCATCTGGATGCTTTTCTTTGACAAGCATAATTTCTTTACGCAATGGAGGCTTAGAAGTTCAGTTCATCAGCTTGAGAGCTCTATCACAAATTATCAGGATCAATTAGCTAAAGCCGAAGCCGAACACCAGGATTTAATGAACAATAAAGAAAAATTTGCAAGGGAAAAATATCTTATGCACAGGCCTGATGAAGATATCTTCATATTTCAATAAAGGATCTTAGAATTTACATTGCTTTTATGAGTGTATTAGTAGGAAAGGATAGTCGTGTTTTGGTACAGGGCTTTACCGGAACAGAGGGAACATTTCATGCGAGCCAGATGATCGAATACGGCACCAATGTCGTCGGTGGAGTGACACCTGGCAAAGGAGGCCAGCTGCATCTTGATCGTCCTGTCTTCAATACCGTTGAAGAAGCTGTGAAAGAAACCAAGGCAAACGTCTCAATTATATTTGTTCCCCCGGCATTCGCTCCGGATGCAATATTGGAAGCTGCGGAATCGGGTATTAAGGTGATCGTATGTATCACTGAAGGAATACCTGTTCAGGATATGATCCGGGTGAAAGCATATATTAATACTTCAGGTTCGAGGCTGATAGGTCCTAATTGTCCGGGGATCATTACACCCGGAGAGGCTAAAATCGGTATCATGCCTGGATTTATTCATCGACCTGGCACCATTGGGATTGTTTCGAGATCAGGCACTTTAACGTATGAGGCTGTGGACCAGGTTACGAAGGCAGGTTTAGGCCAATCAACTTGTATTGGCATTGGTGGAGATCCTATCTGCGGCACTACAACACTCGAAGCCGTTCGTTTGCTCATGGAAGATCCGGCCACTGAAGGCATTATTATGATCGGAGAAATCGGTGGTTCTATGGAATCAGATGCCGCTTATTGGATCAAAGAAAACGGAACTAAACCGGTAGTTGGTTTTATCGCAGGAAAGACAGCACCGAAAGGAAGGAAAATGGGCCATGCCGGAGCTATCATAGGTGGCAAAGCTGATACGGCAGCTGCAAAAATGGAAATCCTTGCTGCCTGTGGTGTTCATGTGGTCGAGTCTCCTGCACAGATAGGAGCCACTATGGCAAAAGCCCTTCTACGGAATTAAAGCGCCTTAATTTTTAACCAAGTGTGATTTTTCAATATCATTTTTCCATATGGATCAACATCAGATATTAGCCGGTAAAAGAGGCGTTGTTTTTGGCGCACTGGATGAACAATCGATAGCCTGGCACGTGGCTACACGGTGCGTGGAAGAAGGAGCCCGCATCACACTTACCAATGCACCTGTCGCTATGCGTTTTGGAACCATTCAGAAATTAGGTGAAAAATTAAATGCCCAAGTTATTTCTGCAGATGCTACTTCCAGTGATGACCTGAAGACCTTATTTGAAAAATCAATTGAAGTTCTAGGGGGTCCACTTGATTTTGTGTTGCATTCGATCGGCATGTCATTGAATGTCCGTAAAGGCAAAACCTATACGGATATCAATCATGAATGGATGCAAAAAACGCTTGATATCAGCGCGATTTCATTTCATAAAATGATGCAGGCCTTATTTCAGATGGACGCCATGGCAGAGGGCGGTTCTATTCTTGCACTCACATACATAGCCGCACAACGTGTATTTCCTGATTATAGCGAAATGGCTGACGCCAAAGCGCTCCTTGAATCATTTGCGCGTAGCTTTGGGTATCATTTTGGTGTAAAAAAACATGTACGGGTAAATACACTCTCACAGTCACCGACGCGAACTACAGCAGGAAGCGGTGTGAAAGGGTTCGATGATTTTTTCACATATGCGAATTCAATGGCTCCTTTGGGCAATGCCAGCGCTGAAGACTGTGCCCGCTATTGCGCTATATTATTCTCTGATTACACAAAAGCGGTCACCATGCAAAATTTATTTCATGACGGTGGTTTCAGCTCCATGGGAATTAATCCTGCAGTGATGAGCAAAGGATAGATTAATTTGCATTCTTTGCGTTATATGTTCTGCATGAATACTGCGCTACGAAAATTACTATTCGTTTTTTTTCTTCAACTCACTTTTGCTGTCATTTCTGATGCACAGATAAGGGATCGTGATCTGAATGCTATTGGTTCCTCCAGTTTAGAAGATACCCTTGATTCAGGCATCCTTCCTTTGGATACACCTGTGGTGATGAGATATGTATTAATGGCGGATCCTGATGTCGTCTATTCCTTGAAAGATACCTTCACCTGGCGAGATGTCATGCATTTCCCCCTTCGGTTTGATCAGGCACATCTGGGAAATTATGGTTCCCCCGCTCGTTCGTTAGCACCTTTATCATTCATTGAAACCGGATTTTCTACAGGCTGGGACCAGTACGATCCATATTATCTCCAAGCCGATAGTTTTAAATATTATAATCAGGATGTGCCTGTTGCTAAAGTAAAATATTCGCAAGCCAGCCAGCAGGATACCTATGTTTCGCTGACGTTTGGAAGAAGTTTTGCCAGGGGGCTGAATTTTAGCCTGTCCTATGACCGAATGAATCAGATCGGTGAATTCGGCCATCAAAGACAGAAAAATACAGCCTTTGGAATTGGTGTCTGGCACAACTCACCCTTGGGAAAATATGATGCTTACTATAATTTCATTTCGAACGCTGCAGTCGCTGAAGAGAATGGAGGAATAATGGATCCGGATTCAATAGGAAATCCAAGATGGCCGAATATCAGAATCCCCATCAATATTCTTTCGGGGCTGACTACACACAAGCATCGAATTTTCACCACAAAACAAATATTTCATCTTTTTCGTAATTCGACTGGTCCCGGCATTGATTTGTGGCTGAAAGAAAATTATTCAACTGGACTTTATAAATATGTTGATGAAGATGCATCTTCTGCGGTCGGATACTATGGTCCGGATTATCTTTTAGATCAGAGGGGAATCCGGCAATATACTTTTGAAAAAAAGAATCAATTAAGTGCGGGTATTTCCTTGCCATGGGAAGCTGCAAAGTCAACACTACAGACCTCATTGCGTTTCAAATCGGTTTCTCTCCAACAAGAACCCGAAACC
>JBDSPM010000354.1:0-2832 GCA_039930325.1 Saprospiraceae bacterium | reverse complement strand
ATGAAAAGTTAGCAGCGAATTTTCTTACAATAAAATCAATTAAATAATCTGGTCAATCTGTATAATCTGTGATGGTTTTCTCCGTGTCCCCCGTGAACTCCGTGTTCAATATTCGTAATCATGACGTACATCTGAGCAATCAGAGTAATCTGGGATGGTATTCGGTATCCGCCCAAGCGACTGGGGATAAAATATTGTCTTCTTCAACTAAAGCTCTATTTCTGCGTTTAAACTTTACGCTGATTTTACAATAATTATACCTCTTCATTATGTGGTGGCAGTATTTATTGGTATTTCTAAGCACGATATTGTTTGACATTGTTCCCTTTCCGTTACCACCGGCATTTACGGCTATTATTTTTTTGCAGATCACATATGATCTTAACATCTGGGTTGCTATTGTGCTGGGAGTGATCGGGTCTTGTATTGGCAGATATGTGCTGACGCTTTATATTCCGAAATTATCAGCCAGAATATTTAAGAAAGCAAAAAACCAGGACGTTCAATACCTTGGTAATAAGATGAAAAAAAAAGGATGGAAAGGTCAGCTGTTTATCCTTTTTTATTCTCTCCTGCCATTACCAACTACGCCTTTATTTATTGCGGGAGGCATGGCTAAAATAGGACCGGGCTTCCTGATTCCTCCCTTTGTCATCGGAAAATTCATCAGCGATACCATAGCAGTCATCCTAGGAAAATATGTCGCGAAAAATTCACAAGGAATAGTTGAGGGAATGGTTTCCTGGAAATCGATTGTGAGCCTCGCAGTAGGACTAATCATGATATTCGTTATATTTTTCCTGGATTGGAAATCCATCTTTATGGATAAGAAGCTCAAATTCAAATTTGATGTCTGGAACCGGTAGTTTCTACGTTGCAATTGAATCTAATAGCTCAGCAAGCTCCATCCATTTTATTTCCAAATCCTCCAACTGACTCACCGTCTCTTTCAGTTCCTTATCCCACCTCTGTAGATCATCAAGCTGCGGATCAGGTTTAAGAAAATTTTCTTCCAGCTTTTTCTTTGTTAGTTCAAGCTGCTCGATAGCTTTTTCATGACGGCGCAACGCTTTCCTTACTTCCTGCCTTTCAACAGTTGAAGCCTCCTGCCTAAGAATGGATTTATCCATTGTCACGACATCCGTTTCTCTCACCTGATTGTCTTTGAAAATAGAATAGGCTGTATAGCCACCTGGGAAATCGCGAATCAACCCATCTCCCTCCATGACAAAAAGGTGATCTGCAAGTTTATCCAGCATATACCTGTCATGCGAAGCAAGCAAGACAACTCCAGGAAAATCCATCAGAAAATCTTCAAGGACATTCAATGTAAGTATGTCAAGATCATTCGTAGGTTCATCCAGGATCAGCATGTTAGGATTCGACATGAGAATGGTGAGCAAATAGAGGCGCCTTCTCTCACCCCCACTGATCTGCGAATAATATACCTGTTGCTGGGGCCTGGGAAATAAAAACCGCTCAAGCAATTGTTCAGCAGTAATTTTACCACCGCCTTTCAATGGAATATAATCTGCAATATCCCTTACGATATCAATCAGTCTTTTATCCACCTCGACTCTCAGCCCATCTTGTTTCATGTGGCCGATCTTTAAAGTATCGCCATGCACTATTTTTCCTGCAGTTGGCTGTAACTCACCGGTGAGCAACCTGATGATCGTACTCTTCCCTGCACCATTCGGCCCAATAATTCCTACGCGATCCCGATTTGGAAATTTATAGTCAAACTTCCTTATCAGCCAATGATCCTGCTCAAAGTAAAATCCGAGATGGTGGCACTCAAGAATTTTTGATCCTAACCGCTGCATATCAATTTCCATCTGTACTGTGTCACGATAGATGACACGAGCAGCAGCCGCTTTCACCACTTCAAAATTATCTATCCTCGCTTTATTTTTCGTGGTCCTGGCTTTCGGCATGCGCCGGATCCAGTCAAGCTCTTTCTTCATCAGTTGCTTCGCCTTCTCCTGCGAGGATTGCATGGACTCCATCAGCGTTGCCTTTTTCTCCAGGTAATCGGAATAGTTGCCCTGGAAACTTCTCAGCTGACCACGATCAAGCTCGAGGATCTGATTGCAAACCCGATCCAGAAAATACCGGTCATGCGTCACAACCAGAAATGTTTTGTCGGACTGCTGTAGAAAATTTTCAAGCCATTCGACCATCATCATATCCAGGTGGTTGGTAGGCTCATCCAGGATGACGACATCATGCCGGGCCAGAATAACCATGGCAAGTGCCAGCCGTTTTTTTTGTCCTCCTGACAGCAGGCTAATTTCTTTGTCTGGATCCTCGAAATGCAATTGATGAAGAAGAGTCAAAATGGTAGACTCAACATCCCATGCATTGTGATCATCCATATGCACAGCCGAATGCATCAACGCTTCCTCATCAGCTGAGATAGCAGCATTGTGATGATGAGCCCATGCTTTGATTTCAGGCAAGTCTATGGTAAGAATCACGTCGCGAATCGTCAGGCCCGGTGCGAATTCAGGCTCCTGGTCAAGGTATCCCACGCGAATACCCGGCGAAACAAGAACTTTAGCATGCTCGCCTTCAGGCGCTATAATCCCACTCAGGATACGCATGAGGGTGGTCTTTCCCGAACCATTTTGAGCTATTAGCGCGATCTTATCACCACGATTGATCCTGAGATCGATATGATCTAACAAGATCTTTTCTCCAAAAGATTTAGAAACAGATTCGAGCGTGATGTAATTCATGGGCTGCAAAGATAACCGAGTAGGCTGGATGCCGGACTCTAGATACTAGATGCCAGATACCATACAATAGATGCCAGACGCCAGATGCCAG
>JBDSPM010000353.1:0-3558 GCA_039930325.1 Saprospiraceae bacterium | reverse complement strand
CCTTTGATCAAATCTTTTCCGAAGCATCCCGTTACCTCAGGCATTGAGGCTGTTTTATTTCAATTTGCCAGCCCGGTCAAATTCCAGTCGAAGGACGGATCTCTCTTCACCGTGCTCATCACAAGCTCTAACAAAGCAGGTACCCTCAATGTGCCTCTCAATTTTGATATTCAAAAGCAATGGACACAGGCGGATTTTCCTCTTTCCAATATTACACTTGGCGGTGTAGTAGATGGGTTAATGCAAAATCAGGATTCAAAATTGGTTGTATTTTCTGACGGTGATTTTGTGGTTTCCAAAGAAGGAAATCTTAATCCTGATAATGTAAACCTGATGCTGAATACCGTAGAGTGGTTAGTGGATAAATCAGGGTTGGCTGAGCTTCGGAATAAAGGTGTCGTATACAGGCCGATCAAAGATCTAGAAGAAGGTAAGCGAACATTTACAAAGTATTTTAATTTCCTTTTTCCTTTAGCTCTTGTGGCTGTAGTGGGCATATGGCGTTCGCAACGAACACGTCGTAAGCGTCATCAGCGCATGGAAGAAAAATATGTCTAACCTTTAATTTATTTTTCATGAGCACCCGCACACTCTTTATTATTTTCAGCGCTTGTCTTGTACTTTTTGGCTTAACCCGTTTATTCAGGGGACATCGTCAGAGCTCGTTTGATTCAAAAATCAGCGCAGTTGATTCCGCGAAAGTAGATCGCATTAAATTTATAACTGCAGGTCCCCAGCCACAGGAATTTGAACTGAAGAAGACCGGGGATACCTGGGTAGCTGTACAAGGTTCAAAAACCATTCCTGCACCTGCCAGAAATGTCAATGCAGTGATCAGTCAATTGTCTGATCTGAATGCACAAATGCTGCTTACGAAAGACCCGGCGAAATATCCTGAATATGAAATAACTGACGACCAGGCTTCAAGAGTGATGGTATGGCAGGGAAATAAACAAATTGCAGATCTATTGATTGGTGGTTTCAAATTTGATCAGGCTGCGAGATCCGCTTCCAGCTATATCCGTGTAGCCAAAAAACCTGAAGTATATCTTGTTGAGGGATTCGTGAGCATGAGCCTTAAACAAAGGTTTGATCAATATCGTGATAAAAAGCTTGTAAAAGCAGATGCAAATGATCTGACAAAAGTAGAATGGATAAATGTGGCAGGAAATAAACAGGTGCTGGAAAAAGAGGGAGTTGCGTGGCACTACGCGGGAATGGAAGCGGTGGACAGTACTAAAATGAAAAATTATTTAAGTGGTCTCACGAATGCGCAGGGTGCGGAATTTAGCGACCTGTCTTCTGTCGAAGGCCTTAACCTGATTGAAAAAATAACTATCTATGGAAATAACATGACAGAGCCTACTATCATCTCTGTATATTCCAACACGCAGGCCTCCAAACCATTCCTCATAAATTCAACTGCAAACCCTGAAGGTGTATTTATTTCTGATTCCACAGGAATTTATAAACAGATCTTCACAGATATTCGCCAATTTTGGCCTAATGGTAAATAAGGATATTGCTTCCAGTTTCAACCTTTTGGCCGCTCTGATGGAGCTGCATGGCGAGAATTCTTTCAAGACCAAAGCGTATGCCAATGCATTTCTAAGCCTTCGTAAATGGGATCAACCCCTGGCTGAAATGTCTGATGCAGAAATTGCATCTATACCTGGCATTGGTACATCCGTTGCTTCTAAAATCAGGGAATTACTTACGAAAGGTGCCATCGAGCCGCTTGAAAAACTGAAATCGGTAACCCCGATTGGGATTCAGCAATTGCTTACCATTAAAGGCCTTGGGCCAAAAAAAATCCGGGTGATCTGGGATGAACTTGGGGTAGAAAGTCCTGCTGAACTTTTATATGCATGTACTGAAAACCGCCTCGTCAAGCTCTCAGGTTTTGGGCTGAAGACACAAGAAGATTTGCAAAACAGGATATCGTATTACCTGGATTCGCAGGACAGGTATTTGTACGGGGCTATTGAAAATGAATTGAATGAATTCATCCTTACATTTCAAAATAAATTCCACGGATATCAAATCGAATTGGTTGGCGAGGCTGCGAGAAAAACTCCAGTAATCACAGCAATTGAATGTCTCATCACTCCTGAGTTTAATTCTGATCAGATAAATGGTATTGAAAAATTTGAACTGAATGAAAAAAGGAGTGAAGATTCATTTACGATACAGTATGATGGACGATTGACTATTCATTGTCATACCACATCTGTTGACAATAGCATGATGTCCTGGAGTAAGTTGATGATGAGCCCGCCTTTGTATGAGAAAATTTCTGTTGCCCTGCAATCAAAAAAATTGAAAGATATGGATGCATTGCTTTCAGAAAGCGGATATGCAGATCTTCCTTTTGAATTGATGGATCATGAAGGCATTGAAAGTGATTCGCCCGGCACGTGGGCTGATCTTGTTTCGATGCAGGACATCCGGGGTGTAGTACATAATCACAGCACATGGTCAGATGGCATTCATACCCTTGAAGAAATGGCGACGCATGTTCGTGATATGGGGTATGAATACTTTGGAATCACGGATCATAGTCGGAGCGCATTTTATGCTAATGGATTGCAACCGGATAGGGTGGTGCAGCAAATGGAGGAAATCGATAAGCTCAATAGTAAGCTGGCTCCTTTTAAAATCTATAAAGGGATAGAATCAGATATACTGACTGATGGCGCGCTGGATTACGAAGACGATATGCTCAGGATGTTCGATATTATCGTGGCTTCGGTACATTCAAATCTCAGGATGGATGAAGAAAAAGCGACAACGCGATTGATAAAGGCCGTAGAAAATCCTTACACAAGAATACTTGGTCACCCCACAGGTCGACTTCTGCTGGCCCGGCCCGGGTATCCAATAAATTATCGAAAAGTCATCGATGCTTGTGCGGCTAACAAGGTCGTCATTGAGCTCAATTCAAATCCGCAGCGGATGGACATCGATTATGCATGGTTGCAATATTGCCAGGACAAAGGTGTCTTGATTTCTATCAATCCCGATGCTCACAGCCGTTCCCAAATAGGGTATGTAAAATTTGGAGTGTTGACGGCAAGAAAAGGATTGTTAAAAAAGGAAAACTGTCTGAATGCCAGGAAGCTCGATGAATTTCAGAGTTGGGTTGATTCGAAGAGAAGTGAGAAGTGAACTCGTGAGTCGTCAATCGTGAGTCGTCAATCGTGAGTCGTCAATCGTGAGTCGTCAATCGTCAATCGGGACATCAAGATACTGATTACTGAATACTGATTACCGATCACTGATGACTACATCATTCCTATAGCCTTCACAAAGTAGGTGAAGAAGAATGGAAGTGCTATCCAAAAGAAGGAAGGAAGCACGAAAAGAAGAGTAACTCCAACAGCAAAGGAAGCTAATGTTATCAACCAGTATTTGCCGCGGTTTTCATCCTTATCCTGATTTATCTCTGTTTCCATGTTGTTTTTTTCTAGGGGCAAACATACTTGTTATTTACGATGATTTCCATATGAAAATGTGGTTAAATGTTTAAATGAGGAGATGTTTAAATAGAGTAACTTT
>JBDSPM010000352.1:0-9510 GCA_039930325.1 Saprospiraceae bacterium | reverse complement strand
TGAGTTGTCCCTGAGCTGGATTGAATACAAGCCTTCCCACGAATAAGAGCTTATCACCCTGGTGGCATCTAATCCGCCATCAAGCCAGCCATCCCATCCCGTCTCGAAATAACTTGCCAACAATACCGTGCTTCCACCAGGAGGCGGTGGCGGGGGTGGTGGTGGAGGTGGTGGCGGCGGACAAGGCTGGCATGGCCCTCCACAATCTATCCCTGTCTCTCCCTGGTTCTGAATCCCGTCTGTACATGTGGGTGTTCCTGCACACGACTTGCAAGGACCCCCGCAATCTATACCGGTCTCTCCCTGATTCTGAATTCCATCTGTACATGTAGGTGTTCCCGCACAAGGCTGGCAAGGACCCCCGCAATCAATGCCTGTCTCTCCCTGATTCTGAATTCCATCTGAACAGGTCGCAGGTGGTGGAGGAACATTTCCTACAGTGACAGTATAATCTTCTACCTCGCCATAAGTAAATGCACCACAAATAGGCGGGTAGGTGCCATATTGCATGGATACACGCATTCTCCTTGCTCCGACAGGGGATCCTGACGGAACTGTGAAGGACACATTGATAGCTGTATTTCCTGATCCCTGGGTGACCTGCTCTCCGGCGTCTGCCCAATCCAGATCTCCATTGTAGTCAATCCAGACACGCCAGAATTCAGTATATGATCCGGAAGCAAATCCCGGAGTAAGCTGTATGGTATATGTTGTACTTGGATTGATCGTTGTATTCAGTGCAGTGTAGTTTCCGTAGCCCTGATTATTACCGCTGGTATTGCTAATAGATCCGAGCACTACTTTATTGATGTATTCGTATTGGGTACCTCCGTTCGAACTGCAATATGCCGGAGGTGGTGGTGGCGGTGGTGGACCGCATGATGTCAGGCAGTTATTAGTTGCATTTACCCGGCTTCTGAGGACATTGCCGGGTTGTGGCCCGAATCCCAGGCTTAGATTGATACCGACATTCGTCAGGTGGCAATAGCTCATGATAGTGCCTCCTCCTGGAGGATTTCCCGGCAGCGGGCATGATCCTTCTACAGACCCTGCGCAGCCATCGATAGCTGTATTATTGCCATTCCATGCACAGGCATGCGTATGTTTTGATCCGATGACGTGGCCCATTTCATGTGTGACTACCATCACATCCCAGCTATAAGTTGGAACGTTCTGATATACGCCATCAATGCTGGCAAAGCTTTTTCGCCAGTCGGGATTCGTAGCACATATCTGGTCCAGGACTGCAATACCTCCGCTGGCTTGGTAAGAAACGAGCTGTGCAACATTTCCATTGAATTCACCTGAATTATTTTGAAATGAAGTTAACATAGCTGACGCAGATGCTCCTGAATACGGACTAGTCGTAGTCCATGCAAGGATCTGGCTGATCGTCATGTTCATCTGATCATTGGCATACAACGTAATACTTTGGTTGAACAGGCCCGTGATATAATTTGTAGCGCCTGTAGCACCTCCTTTATCCGTAACTACATCATTATCAATCTCTATGTACACACGTACACAATCCCCTGCATCGCGGCCCTGGGCATGTTCTTCCAATTCTTGCTGTGTATATGCCGACCCCTCATCCGAAGTCTCACATTCAAATCCTGACCTTTCTTTCAGGTCCTGATCATTGTATAGTATGTGGTTGTTGTCCCGGTCATGAGCTATCCGGCCAAGGACTAAATTACCCTGAGATGTACTGATCAGACCCATGATCTCATCATTGAAAATGGATACGGCTACTATGGAGTTCGGATCACCATCTACAATACCCCTGTAATAAAGGCCTGGTGTATAATCAACGGGAATGTTTGGATTGCTGCTTGCAAGCAAGGCAAAATCAGGAGTAAAAATGTCGTGACGATAGAGATTCAATTTCATCTCTGCCCTATCAGAAACCGGAACCCGTAGTTGAATGTAATCATTCTGGCTGCTCATGAGCTCATGGATCATCTCCTGATCAATGGTCACCACGGTACCCTTTGTAAGGCCCGAGAGATTTATTGAACGGTCATGCAGATCCACTGACTTGTATTTCAATAATGACACCTCCTGAAATTGGCGTCCCTGTGTTTTCAGCTTGTTTACTTCATCAGATATTCCCTTCTGTCCATAAGATATACTCCACAAGCAAAGTGCTAACAGTGTAACTGTTATTCGCATCATAGTTTTAGTTTTTTAAATCAATAATTTTTATAAAATAAAATCCCTCCCGGAGCACAGGTTCCGGCATTTCATTCGAATTAAATAAAAGACGAGTGGAAACGTCTATTTGGTAATCGGGGGGAGAGCACTCAATTAAAGCAACAAAATCTGCAGTGGATAGCAGGTTATTTTGTATCGCCTTACCAACTACAATAATTATACTTAAATGATAAATTTCATAACTAATTGAAGTAATTATATAAAAATCAGGGTTTCTACCTATGCGACTCTATTTTCGCACTGGTAGAAACCCTGATAAAACTATAAATGTCGCTAGAGGCTTCTTCTTACTGGTTCTTGGCCTGGTTTAGCTTTTTCTGGACGCCATCGACCACGCCTTTTTGGCTATCGATTTCTTTTTGGGCCATTTCCTGGTCTTTCTTGTTCTTTTCAATGTCCTGCTCTGCCTGCGCTATCCTCTTCTTAGAATCCTCTATCACCTTGTTGAGGTTCTCCTTCTCGCGCTGAAGCTTGGTCATATTACTTTCAAATTTTGACAGCTGTTTTTGCTGATCTTCCAGATCGCTAGATATTAAATCAATTTGCACTTTGTGCGCGAAATCTTTAAGGAACTTTACACTTGCCACATATGCCGTTGGATTGCTCGTCGAATTGATAAATCCTGAATCCAGGCTGATCCAAATTATGGATTTGACGCCATCGCCTGCTTCTTCATTCAGATTATAGATATTTAATTTGTTAATACCTCCGATATCCAGCAACTGGACATCCGGCGTGATACTTTCTTTTGACTGTTTTACCCTTGCCGTTTTGCCATATGGTTTCATGTATTCTTTCCATTCAGCATCAACAAATTTTATGGATGCACCGGGAAGCATGATCGTCAGGGCAGGATTTGTGCCAAGGTTCATGACACGGGTATCTTCTAATACTTGTGCCTGAATCCGCATGGTCAGCAGTAAGGAAATGCAAAGAAGAATAAAATAGTTTTTCATAAAAAGTGGATTAAGGATCTGGATATCGATCGTGATTTACTGCATTAGAAATGCTGAACCTAATACAATAGTGCATTAAGTATGGTTTCAAAATACAGTGAATTTTGAAATCTTTAAGAAAAGATTTTGGAAAATTAACCTTATGGAAGAGTTCTTTTAGAAACGGACTATTCGCTCTTCGACAAAAACAATATGATAACTTTTTATCATTTATTCATCGGAACTAAGTCAGCCGTCACCGTGACTTTTACATTTTTAGAAATATTGTCCTTTACCACTTTAGGAATCTGTATGTTATAATCTGCTACCACGATATCAAATGCTGACGTGGCAGATATGCCTCCATTCTGCATCGTTAAGGATGCTTTGCATTTCAAAGGTTTCGTAACTCCGTGCATCGTCAGTTGGCCTTCGACATCTACCTGGCATACGTGATCCCCCATCAGATGTATGACAGACCAGTCCCTGATGAGGCCCTTGTAGATGGCCTTCGGGTACGTATCACTTTCCATATAATTTTCATTGAAGTGTTGCTGCATTAGGGCTTTATGAAAAGTAAATCCTTTGATCAATACCGAGAATTCAAGGTGGCCGGTAGCGGCATCGAATATGATAAATCCATTGTCATTATCAGCTTCAATTTTTTCAATCGGGGCATCTGATAAAAAATGAACATGACCCGTCTTGGAAAAATATTTTTGCCCAAAGGATGCCACTGAGAATCCTGCTATAAATAATATCAGTAAAATGTATTTTTTCATTCAAATTAGTTGTTGCGGGCTCCAATTGAAACCCATTTTTCAATTTTTTCTATATTGCCTGTCTTTTGGCATAAAGGATACCTTATTTTTCTAAATTCCATTCTTCCTCTTTCCTGTATACCACACCTTTAAAATGTGCTACCAACTCCTCTCCCCTTAAGACCTTCACATGGTAAATGGCGATCTTATGGCCCAATGAGATCTCTTCTGCCTTCGCCCTTAAAAGGTCGCCCGGATATACAGTCTTGATATGGTTGATCGATGTTTCAATGGAAACAGCCTTTCTTCCTTGCGAGTTCGAAGCAAATGCAAATGCACTATCTGCCAGAGAATAGGTAATGCCTCCATGCGCTATCCCAAATCCATTGACCATCTCCTGACGTACGGTCATTTCAAGAATGCAAAACCCAGGCCCGTCTTCAATACGCTGTATTCCCAACCACTGGCTGAAGGCATCTGCACCATACATTTTTCCTCCAATGCTATTCATGAATAAAAAGTTTGCCTGGAAGAAGCCATCTTCCTAAGTAAAATACTGCATCTGTAACGCTCCTCGTGGTACTGATCATACAAGGCATCCATTCGCTGAACGCATTCTTCGAGACCTATATGATCAGCCCATGCCAGTAAACCCTTCGGATAGTTAACTCCAGTGGTCATCGCTAAATCTATGTCATCCCTCGATGCTATCCCGTAGTGCAAAGCTTCTGCTGCTTCATTGATCAGCATGATGATGATGCGATCACTGATGATGTTCTTATCAATGTCGGGTTCCGTAATTGCCACTTCTTTCTCTTCTTCGTAATTGTAAAATCCTCTTCCAGATTTACGACCGTACCAACCTGCACGAACCAGGTTTGCCTGCATGACAGAAGGCTTGTATCGTGCATCGAAATACATCGCGGCCCAGACAGTCCTGGTTACAGATTCATTGATATCATTCCCTATGAAATCCATCAATTCAAATGGACCCATTTTGAAGCCGCCATTCTCTCGCATGCATTGATCGATGAATGCCGGTGCTGCTATCTGTTCTTCAGCTATCCGTAAAGCCTCTCCATAAAAAGGGCGAGCTATTCTGTTGACAATAAATCCCGGAGTATCCTTTGCATTAACAACGATTTTATCTAACGATGAGATGGTCGCAATGGCAGCTGTTATCGTTTCCTCTGAAGTTTGAAGGGCCGGAATAATCTCTACTAGCTTCATGAGTACCGGTGGATTGAAGAAATGGATGCCTATGAATCGTTCAGGTTTCTTCAGCACTTTCGCCAGGCCTGTCACTGAAAGAGAGGATGTATTTGTAGCAATAATCGTATGCTCAGAAACTATTGATTCAATGTGCTGGATTAATTTTCTCTTTTCATCGACGTCTTCAATAATTGCTTCTATGACGAGATCAGATTCAGAGATGCTTTCAATTTTATTAATAAAATAAATTCTTCCAAAGATGGCTTTTGATTCCTGGTCATCGAATTTATTCTTAGCTACTAATCTGTTGAGTGAAGAAAGAATGTTGTCCCGCGATTTCTCAACCGCATTTGGAAATTCGTCATAGATCATGACTTCATGACCGGCCATGGCTGCCACCTGGCCAATTCCACTTCCCATTGCTCCGGCACCTATCACTGCTATCCGACTCATAAGCCCTTGAAGATTGCTTTTCGTTTTTCTAAAAAAGCTTTCACCCCTTCATTATAATCTTCTGTCCGACCTGCCGTAGTTTGAAGCTCTTCCTCCATATTGAGCTGTTGTTCAAGATTATTGCTAAGGCTGTAATTCAGCGCCATTTTTGTCAATGCAAGTCCGCTTGTCGGCATGTTGGCCAATCTCTGTGCAAGAGCAGGAACATATTCATCCCATTCTTCATCATTAACGGCTTTGTAGATCATGCCCATCATTTCCGCGTCTTTAGCGGATACTTTTTCACCTAGCATCATCAGTGCACTTGCTCTTTGAAGACCAATTAATCTTGGAAGATGATAGGTCCCTCCACTATCAGGAATAAGGCCGATGTGACTGAATGCCTGAAGAAAATACGATGATGTTTTCGCTACCACAATATCACAGGCCAGTGCAATATTTGCTCCTGCTCCTGCGGCGGCCCCATTGACAGCAGCTATCACGGGTAGTTCAAGCTTTCTTAATTGTTTGATGATGGGATTGTAATGATCTGCAACGATGCGCTGTAATTCAGGACCTTCAGGATCGGTGACTTCATTTAGGTCCTGGCCGGCACTGAACGCCTTACCTTCTCCTGTGATGACGAGACAACGGGTCCCATCTTTAGCACATGTTTCAATCTTCGCCTGAAGATCAATGGCCATCTCCCGGACGAAACTATTGTATCGCTGGGGACGATTAAGTTTGAGTGTTGTCACAGCCCCATCGCGGCTTACAATGATCATTTCAGTTGTTTCGGACATACTTTTCTAATTCCCTTTTTTTCTAACCAATGCTTAAAAGTACTAAGAAAACATCCTTGGTTTGATATGGTACTAATCCATGTACAAAGCCAATCCTTTTAGATATGAGCCTTCAGGATGAAAGATGGAAACCGGATGGTCAGGGCCCTGGCTTAATTCATGGGCCACTCTCGCAAGGCGGCCAGATTCGATCGCTGCCGCAACGATGGTATTGTGAAACATTTCTTTATCGACTACTTGTGAACAAGAAAAGGTAAATAGCATTCCACCTTTTTTTAGTCTCGCCATTGCAAGAATATTCAGACGTTTATAGGCTTGTATTGCGTTGTGACGTTTGTTAATATTTTTTGCAAATGCAGGCGGATCGACGATGACGATGTCATACAATTCATCATGTTTTGTCAACCAAGTGAGCACATTTTCCTTACTACTTGTGTGATGCTGCGTAAATCCATTGATAGAAATATTTTTTTCAAGCAGGCTTAATGCAGGTGCGGATGTATCAATTGAAGTAACTTCTTTCGCTCCTCCCTCTAATGCATACATTGAAAAACCACCTGTGTAGCAAAAACAATTCAGTACAGATTGATCCATGCTATATCGTTTGACTAATTCTCTGTTCTCTCGCTGATCAAGAAAGAAGCCTGTTTTTTGTCCGGTCACTACATCAATTTGAAAACGGATCCCACCTTCTAATACGATTAGTTCTTCGGATGCCATTCCGATGAGCCATTCATCCTGTGTTTCTTTTGCGTACTCGACTGGTAAGGCATCATGGCTTTTGGAATAAACAGCTTTGATTGGAATTGAAGATATCCTTGTCAATGCATTCGCAATATCAACCCGTGATTTGTGCATTCCGATGGAGTGTGCCTGGAATACTGCAAATTCTCCGTAGACATCGATGATGAGACCTGAGAGTTGATCACCTTCACCGTGCACGAGCCTGAATGCTTCATTATGACCTGGCTGAATTAATCCAAGCCTGAACCTGTATTCAGCAGCGGCCTGAAGTCGTTTGTCCCAAAATGAAACATCTATGTCTTCTTCTATAAATGAAATAATTCTGACTGCAAGACTACTATCCTGGTAATGGCCCATACCTATCACATTGTCCCGGGAATCGTGAATCGTCACTGTAGAGCCATCCGTGAGGTCCTCTGTTGCAGATTCAATGGCCCTCGAAAAAATCCATGGGTGGTGACGCAGTACTGATTCTTCTCTTCCTTTGTGAAGCCTGATGCCGGGGATGTCCATTGGGGGTAAAGGTAGGTGAAAGTTGAATCCTGAAAACTTAATGCTCTAATTGCATCCAAAAACAACATATATTCTTATTCATATTGGAATACATAAAAAAATAGTGCGTTACGAAATAAAACAGAAACCAATGCATATTATCGAGTATTCGCCTGTTAACTAGTTCGAAAATACTTAACTTTGAAAATGTAAATTTCACCGTATGGAAAAGCGAGTCATAAATATTGATCCCGAAATTTTAGGCGGAACTCCGGTTTTCTTTGGAACACGGGTACCTATTAAAAATTTATTTGATTATTTAGAAACAGGGGACTCCATTGAGGACTTCCTTGAAGACTTTGATAGTGTCAGCAAAGAACAGGTGGTCAGAGTCCTTGAGATGTCTCAGAAATTAATTGAATCCTCAACAAATATTCTTAATGAAAATATTGCTTGACGAATGTGTTACAAAGCACTTAAAAAGGTATTTGAAGGACTATGAGGTGTGTACAGTTGTTGAATTAGGCCTAAGTGGAATAAAAAATGGCAAATTGATGATGTATTGTGTTGAGAATAAGTTCGACATCATACTAACCATTGACAAGAATCTGGTGTTTCAACAAAATCTTGATGAATACGAATTGACAGTTGTGGTTCTAAATAGCTTTACAAGCAAACTTGAAGAACTCATGACTTTTTTACCCTCCTTTAAATCTCAGGTTGAGGAATTTCAAAAGAATAAGGCTTATTTGATTGACATATTGTAAATGGTCACTTTCGGAATGGTGAAACTTATATTATCCCTGATTTTCTTGTCATTAATTTGAAATCAAAAACATTTGAAATACTCAAACGGCTCAAGGCAAGTTTCACACTTATAAGCAGCTTTGCAGGGTGTTGAGCCGAATTGACTTACTAAAGTCATATGCGTAGAACCGCATTGAGGACATTGTTTAGGTTTTCCTTCATGAGTGTTCAATGAAGCTTGACCATTGGGCGGGGCAATGCCGTAAGCAAGAAGCTTTTCCTTTCCTTCCTCACTGATCCAGTCAGTTGACCAGGGTGGAGATATCCCCATCAGAACATTTGCATTCTTCACTCCCCCTTCTTCAAGTCTGGCTTTCACAAAGAATGGAATTACATCTATCGCAGGGCATCCCGAATAGGTAGTAGCCAGCGTTATTTGCCAGTGATCATCCTCAGGCTGAATATCTACCACCATTCCCAAGTCCACAATCGATATGCCGGGAATTTCAGGATCTGAAACTTCATGGAGAAGTTCAGCGATCTGGAGACGAGTTTTGCCCCCTACCCCCTGAAAAGGGGGACCTGATTCAATAAGATTTTTTTTATTATTTAAAGTCAATTACTTTTTAGCGTTTTTAAATTTCCAATGGCCTTAGTTCAATATTTTTTGGCAATCAGATTAATTCTCACGTTTCAAAATCTCTAAAATTGAGCGGAGCATTCTTCTCTTTTCACTTTTCACTTTCCTGCACTGAGCTGCATCAATCGAACTTGTTCGAGATGAGTCGAAGTGTTACCATTTCATCTCCGGATACGTCCGTTGCATGAACTGAAGCTCAGTAAGAATAAATCCCATTTGTTCTGTGTGATGGCCTTCTTTGCCACCGGTTTGCATCACTTCGTTTTTCGGTGTTTCTAAACCCGCTTGATTCAGGGTTATTTCAACCTTACTGTTCCATTCAGGATGTATGGAATTTAGATTCAAACTGTAACCTGACTCAATCAACTCCTTTTCATATGAGGCCGGCTGAAACATCTCACCGGTATATCGCCACAGATCATTCAATGCATCCTGAACAAATTGATGGCTGATTTCAGTTCCATCGCCGAGCCGGATCACCCACTCGCTGCTGTACCTGTAGTGATATTTTATCTCTTTGAGTGTCTTTG
>JBDSPM010000351.1:0-2670 GCA_039930325.1 Saprospiraceae bacterium | reverse complement strand
CCCATGAAGCCGGACTCAACCTTGATAACGCCTTTCAATTCCTGAAAAACGGCTTCAACGCACCAAAAACATCCTGCTCCGAATGTTGCAATTTCAGTTTTCATATCTTTTGGAATAGTTTGATCCGGAGAGCTTGTCATCGGCTTTTGATTGTTTGTTTTCTGTGATTCGCAAGAGGTTGTGACTCCAATGGACATCAGCAGAAAAAAAAGAACTTTCCTTAGTTTCATTTGTAATTAACGGTATAAAAGTCCAAAAGTTATCTATGTCTGTCTATTATACGTGTCCATTGGTCGTCTTGGGTCTGGTAATGACTAAAATTCTTAATTTTGCACCGTTTTTTCAAGGTATTTGTTCCTGGAATTTCGTTTTTTCATTCCTCAAAAATATGCGGTTGAGAAAACAGGTGCTTCAAACTAACTCATTAAAAATTATTTTAAAAACTATGAATTGTAATAGAAAACAGTGGTTTTTTGCCATTTTAACTTCGTTCATCCTGACGGCCGCTTTTGGTCAGAAAGATCCGGGCCCATTCGATTTTGGTAAGATGTGGACGTTTGAAAATCCACCCAAAGAATGGTTTCTGAAGGAATATCAATATAATCTGGATAATACCTGGTTCGATGCTAACAGGAAATCCGCTCTCAAATTTGCTACATGGTGTTCAGCATCTTTTGTATCTCCTAATGGACTTGTGATGACTAATCATCACTGCTCAGAGCCGGTCGTAAGCGAGCTTCAGAAAGAAGGTGAGAATTTTGATAAACAGGGTTTTTATGCTTCCACATATGCTGAAGAGCGTCGCAATCCTGAACTTTTTGTTGAGCAGCTTATAAAAGTAGCCGATGTAACAGATAAGATTAAAGGCATGTTAGTGAAGGTTACGGATGCTGATAAAATGTCAAAAACGCAGGAGGCATTTGCAGCAGTTCAAAAAGAATATACTACAACCATGGGTTGGGAAGGACTCCGGACACAAGTAGTCACATATTACAGTGGAGGAAAATATTCATTATATGGTTATAAGCGATATGATGATGTACGCCTCGTATTTATTCCTGAACAGGAGGTTGCTTTTTTTGGAGGCGATCCTGACAATTTCACCTATCCACGCTACAACCTGGATTGCACATTCTGGCGTGTCTATGATGAAAATGGCAAACCTATGAATACCACTGATAATTATTTCAAATTCAATATCGATGGTATTGCAGAAGATACGCCTGTGTTTGTAATAGGAAACCCCGGCTCTACAGAGCGGTACAGAACTGTAGCACAACTTGAGTACGACAGGGATTACAGGTATCCGGTTGATGTTGAGTTTTTTACTGACAGGATGAATGTGCTGAAAGATCAGTTTGCTGCTTCTCCAAATGATGATACAAAAAATACCATCTTCAGTCTCTCGAATACACTGAAAGCGACAAAAGGCACATTGAGCGGATTAAAAGATCCTGATTTATTTGCGCGTAAAGTGAAAATGGAAGAAAAAATCAGGTCTAACAGCATGGGCAAGACGTATTGGGATGATATGGCTAAATATTATACCGTGCTTTCAAAATACGGATCTGAATTGCGATTCCTTGCTCCTTCTCCATTGTCAGGAGGCGTCCTTCCTTTGATGTATAAGATCAATGACTATGTAAATAAAGCAGAAGAGAATCCTGACAATCCTGAACTGGAAGGACTTAAGAAGCAAATGATGGAAATGGCTTCTGTAGTGAGAGATCCTAAAGAAGTCAAATTATTTGGAATGGTATTAAGAGAGTTAAATGATTTCACTCAGCCTGATGATGAATATCTCAGAACCATTCTTGATGGAAGAACACCGGAAGTTGCTGCCAAAGAAATACTTTCTAAAACTGTGTTTGCTGATGAAAAGGATTTAGATAAGTTGCTGGATAAAAGCACAAAGAAATTCCTTCGCAAAAAAGATCCTTTGATCACTGCTGCCCAATCTCTGGCAGATCAGTACAAAAAAGCTACGGAGGCATTTACAAGTACCGGAGTAGCCAGGAAGATGATCGAGCAAAACATCTCCGGAGAAGTCTTTAAGGTTTATGGAAATTCGTTGCCGCCTGATGCCACGTTTACTTTGCGTATTTCGGACGGAAGAGTGAAGGGGTATGAATACAATGGAACGATAGCTCCGTTTAAAACAACGTATGCGGGAATGTATGACAGGTATTATTCGTTTGATGGAAAGTATCCTTTTTCATTACCTGAACGATGGTTACACCCTTCTATGGATCTTCTGAAATCACCCATGAATTTTGTTTGTACACCTGATATCATAGGTGGAAATTCCGGAAGCCCCATCATTAATGTCAAAAGAGAATTAGTAGGGCTTGTTTTTGACGGCAATATTGAATCCCTTCCAGGTAAATTCATCTTTGACGATGTTAGTAACCGGACGGTAGCTGTACATGCAGGTGGCATCGTAGCTGCATTGCGTTATGTGTATAAAGCAGACCGACTTGTAGCAGAGCTCACAGGAATGTAATAATCATATTTAGAAGAAAAAAAAAGAGCTCGGAATCAATCGGGCTCTTTTTTTTACCTTTCCTCCGAAACCAATATCCTTTCATGAGACTTAAGCATGCCGTCATTTTGCTGATTTGTTGCCTTTATTATCTTCAAAACACGGCTCAAATAGCACCTGCACCTGAT
>JBDSPM010000350.1:0-2924 GCA_039930325.1 Saprospiraceae bacterium | reverse complement strand
GTTCCGTCAAGCGGCAATGCTGTCTGTATTTCAAATCTTTGATCCTGGTCTTGATCAATGGATCTTAAGATGATTTCGTTTCGGTCAAGGCGCTCTATAGAAGCATACGCATATAATGAGATGGTTGCATTGAGAATCGCGCCTCCATATAAATCACTATATGGGCTCACGTCTGTTCCGCCTCCTGCAAGTCCTAAACGTAATGGTGCTTTGCTTCTGTAGATCATGCTTATTTCACTCCGTTGGCCAGGGTCTTAATCGTTTCGACCAGATGCGACCAGGAATATTTTTGTTTTTCGACACGAAGATGCGGAATAAAATAATCTTCTCCGAATTGGTAAAACCGAATGATGGCATTCGCTATGGCCTTGGGTTCAGGTTCTGCCACAAGCCCTACTTTGGCATCAGGAACCAATGAAGGCAATCCTCCTACATTCGTGACAATCATAGGTTTTTCAAAATGATAGGCTAAAGGGGTAACTCCACTCTGTGTAGCATTACGGTAAGGCTGAATAACCACGTCCGCTGCACATACATAAAACTGAACTTCATGATCGGGAATAAATTCAGTGCGAAGAATTAACTGATCTCTTATACCTAAGCTTTCTATTTGCTCCTGGTATGATTTTTCATCTTCATAAAATTCACCCGACACCATCAATTTAATTCCTGCATTTTTTATTCGCTCATCCTGCATGGCTTCGAATAGTATATCCAGCCCTTTATATTTCCTTATAAATCCAAAAAAGAGGATCACTTTTAGACTTGAATCGATATTCAATTTATTTCTGGCAATTTCTTTTGAAATGATCGGACCAAAATTGTCATAAAGCGGATGGGAAATAAATTGTGCCGGTTTTATTTTTTCAATACGTCGCAAGTCCTGCATTACTTTCTCACTCATGGTGATGAATGCGTCTACTGGTTTTATAAAATAGTTGGTAAAAGAGCCATCGCCTGGTCGTTTTTCATGAGGACTGATATTATCTGCGATGCAAACAATTTTTGTCACCTTATTTTTTCTGACTTTCCTTAAAATTGTGCCAAGTGCAGGGCCCATAAACGGGATCCAATATCGAACGACGATCAAATCAGGCTTTTCCTTACGAAGCTTGTTTCCAATTTTAATCCAATTGAGGGGATTCACTGAATTAATCACCGAATGGACTTTGATGTCATCAGGAGCAGGCCCTGTGGCATACTGTGACGTTCCCGGACATAAGAATGAAGGATATTGCAATGAGAATGAATAGATAGAGCACTCATCGCCCTGTGAAATGAACTCTTTTGCAAGACGGTGATTGAATGTAGCGAGCCCTCCACGTAAAGGATATCCTGGTCCTATAATGACGACTTTACTCATGCAGGGGCAAAGCTAATTCCTTTTGCCCCCTGCCCCTGAAATGGGCACTAAATTTTTATAACTTGTCATAAGAATGTTAATACCTGCTCCTGTTCTATACTCTTTTCAGGTTTTTCTGATAATTTTACTTCCTCACCGGCCAACGCATGTATGAAATCTAAGCTCCTCATTGTACTCCTTCTACTTTCTACCGGCCTCTTTGCTCAGAAATATTACAAAGTAGCACCGGTTAAAGGTGAAACCTTACCCATTTGGGCCATCCTTATGTACACTGATCATCCGAATATCTGGCAGGTCGACGATGAATACCGGGCATGGAGATCTGAGAATCCTGATGCGAAAACCACTTTCACACAGTATTACAAAAAATGGCGACATGATGTCGATATATACATTAATAACCAAGGCTATGAACAACGGCCAACTGATGCTGAAAAAATAGAATTTCAATCACGGCTTGGAAACATAAAAAAAAATAATGCCTTACCATCGTCAGCGCGTGGCCATTCATGGTCAGTACTGGGCCCCTATGAAACTTTTAATACGAACACCGGTCCGGATCCTTTAGCCAAGTCATCACAAGTCAACACGTTTTGCTTTGATCAATCACCATCCAATCCGGATATTTTGTATTGTGGCACAGAAGGCGGAGAGATTTATAAAAGTGTGGATAAAGGACAAAATTGGTTTTGTGTTTCAAGAAATTTAGACATGAATGGACCCGGTGCTGTGGAAGTCCATCCCTCTGACCCAAACATCGTATACATCGGAGAAAATAACCGAATTCAACGAACTACAAATGGGGGAAACAGTTGGGAATTGGTATTACAGGCCGATAACCTTTATACGAATGATATCAAATTCAATCCTGCGCATCCGGATACCATCTTAGCAGCAACACAAGCAGGTTTATATCGAAGCATCGATGGTGGTGAAAACTGGGAAAATATTTTAACCAATGCATGCTATGACATAGAATGGAAAGCCGATGATCCATCGGTAGGTTTTCTGGTTCGAAATAATCCGGCATTAGGCATCTGTGAATTTTACAAATCGAATGATTATGGCACAACATGGGAATTAAAAAATACGGGTTGGTTTTTTTCGGACCTCGAAGGTCGTAATGATGGAGGTGCACGTCTTGCAGTCACGAATGCGGATCCAAATCGATTGTATGCAGTTCTCATCGGTGAAGCAAAAACTGACGATGATGGATTCATTGGGATCTATCGTTCTGATGATGCAGGTGAAACATGGACATTACCTAATCCTCCCGCAGGTGGACCGTATGATCAAAGCTCTCATCCGGATATGGTCGGTTTTTCGTGGGATGGCGGATATCATCAGGGCTTTTACAATCTCGGCTTTGATGCTTCAGATACGGATCCTGACAAATTGCTCGTGGGCTTCATGAGTCTTTGGTACTCTGTCAATGGAGCTGCCACGTGGACCTGCTTCGGAGGCTATTGTGGAAATGATTTTAATTATGTTCATCCGGATTGCCAGGAGATTGAGATCAATGGAGATGATGTGTGGATGACCAGCGATGGCGGCATTGAAT
>JBDSPM010000349.1:0-6612 GCA_039930325.1 Saprospiraceae bacterium | reverse complement strand
GACAATGCTGCTTCACGCTCGGGTGATCCCAATGCCGAATTTGGAAACGTAGCAGCATTGGGATACGCCGATTATGGAAATCGATTCAATGACCTCAATCCAGCTGACATTGAATCCGTCACAGTCCTCAAAGGACCTTCCGCCACTTCATTGTATGGTTCCAGAGGAGCTTCAGGTGTCTTACTGGTCACAACAAAAAACGGCGCGGGAAGAGATGGAAAATTTGAAGTTGGACTAAATTCATCCATTTCATTTGAGAAAGCTTATGTGTTGATGCAGCGTCAGGACAAATATGGCCAGGGATATGGCATTCCGTTCCAGGATCATTATGGCATAGATTCAGGCGAAAATTTTTCATGGGGTGCTCCTTTTGATGGCGTAGTGCGGCCATGGACGAGTCCTGTCGATACGGATGGTGATGGTGACACGGAATATTTGTCTCGTCCATACAGTGCAGTGCCAAATCAATTGCAGGATTTTTTTGATCAGGGCCATACATTGACCAACGGTTTTTATTTCTCCGGATCGAGAAGTGATTTCACCTACTATGCTTCTTATTCCAATTCAAATCAACAGGGAATACTACAGAACACAGATTATGGCAGAAATACATTCAAGCTGGCAGCAAGTGCTAAATTAAGCAAGCGGCTTACCTCCGATTTTTCACTTAATTATTCTAATGTCAACATCAACACACTTGAAGAAGCCTATTATCCATTCATTGGTCAAAACGCATATGCCAGTGCTTTACAGACGGCGATCAATATTCCTTTTTCCGAACTGAAAGATTATACAAATCCATATCATTCCTTCACAGGTTATTATGGCTCTTACACTGCCAATCCATATTTCGTGTTGAATGAATATGTGAATAATGGAAAATTTTCCAATTTCCTGGGCAATGTGCATTTGAAATACAACCTCCTTGACAACTGGAATGTAGAATTCAAAATGGGTTTGAATAATGTGGAGACCACATTGAGACAGGCAATACCTCAATATGCCTATACAGATCATTACTTCTGGGGCGATGACCAGGTGCTAACTTTACGCAGCTACAGACAACACAGCGATGGATTTTATTCAGAAACAAATCTGAATAATTTAAACCTGGATTTTACAGGGCTGACCAATTATGCTCTTCAATTGACAGATAAAATAAAGGCTGACCTATCTGCCGGCTATAATTTATTCCAGCGTCAGACACGCAGGCTGGACGGTCAAACTGTAGGTGGAATTGTAATACCCGGATTTTATAGTTTATCAAATTCCGCACAGGCACCTCTAGCATCTAATACACAAACGAAGTACCGGATCATTGGTGCATTTGCAAACTTGAGGCTTGGATTTGATAATAAATTTTTCCTGGAATATTCTGCACGGAATGATTGGTCCTCTACATTGCCTGCTGAGAATAATTCCTTCTTTTATAATGCAGCAGGTGCATCTGTCATTCTCTCAGATTTATTGCAGATCGAAAGCAAACAGATTAATTACCTGAAATTAAGAGGAAGCTTTGGGACTACCGGAAAGGATGCGCCACTGTACTTATTGAACTCTGTATATGTTGGAAACCCAACGATTCCATCTTATTCAAGCAATCATGATTTGTTTTTCCCGATAAATGGTCAGGCAGGATATACGCTGGGTAATACGATTGGAAATCCTGAACTGAAACCTGAATTAACGACCACGTTCGAAGCAGGTGTTGATGCTTCCTTCTTCAATGATCATGTGGCTCTGGAGTACACGTATTACAATGCAAAACATTCCAATCAGATTGTGATTGTCACTTTGCCAAATTCAACAGGTTTCAAACAAACAGTTAAGAATCTTGGTGAGATGAAAAATAGCGGTCATGAATTGGGATTGACCCTGCGTCCGTTTATAAGCACCCGTCGAAATGGATTTAACTGGGAGCTGGGTCTTCTTTATGCAAAGAATACAAATGAAGTGATCAAGATCAATCCAGAAAATAACCAGGACGAATTAGTGATCAGCAGTATTGGCGTCAACCAGGTGGCTTCTGTGGGGCATCCGTTTGGCAGCTTCAAGGGACAGCTGGTACGCACCAATGATCAGGGCAAGATCGTCGTAGATGGTAATGGGATTCCTTTGCTGACAGATGATCTGGCTTTCGTTGGATCCTACCAGCCTGACTGGACAGGAAGTTTGTCTAACACATTTAGCATGGGTGGTTTGAGTTTGTACGTTCTTGTTGATGTGAGCAGGGGTGGAAAATTTTTGTCCCTTTCCAAATATTATACGGATTTCAACGGGACTTCCCTGACATCACTCATTGGGGACAGGAATTATTTTGTTGTTCCGAACAGTGTAGTTGAAAACGCGGATGGAACATTTTCAGAAAATATAACGGCGGTTGCACCTTATGATTACATCAATAATCAGCCTATCACTTCATCCCTGATTGATGCGAGTTATATCAAGCTGCGAGAAATCTCTTTGAAATACCAGCTCCCAAAGTCGCTCATGAGCAAAATTGCAATTAAGAGTGGTTCCATCAGCTTGTTTGCGAAAAACTTAAAATTCTGGTTGCCTGATGAAAACACGTTTGCAGATCCCGAGGTGAATGGTCCGGATCTGACAGGCAATGCAACAAGCATCGAAACCACGCAGACGCCGCCTTCGAAAAGTTATGGTATCACGCTGAATCTTATTTTCTAATACCTAAAGAAAACATAGTATGAAATCAATATATAAAATCGGTATGATCAGCTGCCTGGTATGGCTAATATCATGCGACAACTTATCAGACATCAACATTGACCCGAATAATTCCATCACGGCCAGGCCAAAAGAAGTCTTGACCTCTGTCCAGGTATATACGGCTTATGTCCTGGATGCACAATACAATGATCTTGCTTTCCTATGGGGTCAGTACTGGACATGGGGAGCTGGCGTGGCTATCAGTGATTACTGTCGATATGCGCAAAATCCAAAATTCGGTAATTTGGTGTGGGAAAGATCTTATAGTGATGCACTTGCGGATATCAAATTTTTGAAAGCTTCCGGTCAAAAAGGATATAGTGGCATCGCTAAAGTGCTTGAAGCTTTTATCTATGAGTACCTGGTGGATCACTTCGGTGACATTCCGTACTCATCTGCTATCAAAGGAGCGATAAGTGATGGTTCTGTTTTAGCACCAGCTTATGATGATGATGCTGCCATTTATCCACAGCTTGTCATTTCATTGGATGATGCTATAGCTGAGCTTACAAATGCGGCAGCCGATCCACTGGTAACCGTTGGAAGTGAAGATCTGATGTATGGTGGTGACCTGAGTAGTTGGATAAAATTTGCAAATTCATTGAAACTGCGGATCCTGATGAGGATGTCTGATGTAGTGGATGTGTCTTCACAGGTTCAATCTACTGTTGCATTCGGAATGTTTATTGAAACTCCGGATGAAATAGCTGAAATACCATTTAGTGGTGACGCAGGGTCTGAAAGTCCAATGTATGCATTGGAGGAATCACTTATTGGTTTGTTTTATAAAGCAGCGAGTACGGTAACTGATGTGATGGATGCAACAAACGATCCGCGAAAATTCATTATGTATGATGAAGCTGAAAATTTTCCGGGAGAGATCAAAGCTGCTGCACAAAACCAGATCCCAAGTGAATTTACAAGTGTCTCTGCGGATTGGAGCAGTCCATCAGCAGTAGCGTATGGTGCTTCTGTACCCACTATTTTTATAAGCAATTGGGAGACCTGGTTTCTTCGGGCGGAAGCTGCTTTAAAATTCAATACGGGAGGTGATGCCTCATCTGCATTTTCAACAGCCATCTCTGATAATTTTGCTTATGTGGGAGCCCCGGAAGCAGATGTCTTTATACAAGGGCTTGGTTTTGATGGAGCGAGTGCTCCGGATAAAATTAATCTCATCGGGGTTCAGAAATGGATCTCAATGAATGGCTTGCAGGAAGCAGAAGGATGGATCGAAGCGCGGCGGTTTGACACACCTGAAAATCCAATCTTTACAGGAGTTACAGGAATTTTTCAAACTCCACTTTTAACCGCTTTAGGTGATCGTGAATTCCCTGTAAGATGGTTGTATCCTGAATCGGAACAATCCCTAAATCCAAATGCTCCCCCCCAATCTAAACTGACAACAAAAGTATTTTGGGATCGATAACGCAGAGAGGGCGATTAGATGTAGACACAAGATAAATCGTGTGTCTACATCTAATCGCAACATTTAATCATGCAAATTCGCGCCGCCTGTCTTTTCTTTTTTACTTCTCTTTTTTATAAATAGGTTTTACAATTACACTATCCGGTTTGGGTTTGAATTCCGGCTTAATTGGTTTGGGAGGTTTTTCCGGCTTGGAGATAGTATCAAGCTTTGATTCAAGGGACGTAGCGACAAGGACGGAGTCAACAAAATTTTCGGCTTCAGTTAATATTTTTTGTTTACAGGTTGAAACCTGTACCTCGCGCCACTGATTCATCTTAATTTCGACTGCTGCATGTATTAATTCTTCCTGTGTGACCTTTTTCTTGCAGGAAAAGAGAAATGCGAATAGCATAAGTACAAGGATATATTTTGTATACTGTTTCATTTTACAAGATTATTCATTTCCATTTTTCTTGAGGTCATAATAGAATCTACAACTGCTTGGAAAAGGTCAGCATGCCGGCTGCTACAAATAGAATCCATTTTCGGTTGATAAAAAATTATATTCCGGTTATAAAGGGAATCAATTGTTTGCCTGCTGGCACGGGAAGGCGTCACAGGACTTTTAGTGCAGGATATCATCAAAAAAAACATCGATACGAAGAAGTAAAATGATTTCATCTGACCTGGCGTTTTTTCAAAATAAAGTTTTGTCCCAGGTAAACTTGTCTCACCATTTCATCTTCTGCCAATTCTTCTGCAGAACCTGCTTTTAGAATTTTCCCCTCAAACATCAGGTAAGCGCGGTCGGTAATTGAGAGCGTTTCCTGCACATTGTGATCTGTGATTAATATTCCAATATTTTTTTCTTTTAGCTTGGCTACGATGAGCTGAATATCTTCTACAGCTATCGGATCAATTCCAGCAAATGGTTCATCGAGGAGAATAAAATTTGGATCTGTCGCTAAGGCACGTGCTATTTCAGTTCGCCTTCTTTCGCCACCGGACAAGCTGTCGCCGACATTGTGCCGTACCGTACCAAGACCAAATTCATCAAGCAGGATTTCTAGCTTTTCTTTTTGGGCAGCGGGTTTAAGAGGGGTAAGCTCCAGTACAGCCTTGATATTATTTTCCACACTCAACTTTCTGAAGACAGACGCTTCCTGCGGAAGATAACCTACACCTAGCCTTGCTCTCATGTACATCGGTAGCGAGGTGATTTCTTTTTGATCAACGTATACATGCCCTTCATTTGGCTTGATAAATCCAACCGCCATGTAGAAGACAGTAGTTTTACCGGCACCATTGGGACCTAACAACCCTACAATTTCACCTTGGGAAACTTCAATAGACACGTGGTCCACCACTTTGCGGCTTCCGTAATATTTCACTAAAGACTGTGTCCAGAGTTTCATCGCTATTCCTGAATTACTTGTTGTTCCAATTTGCCTTTACTTCTAATTCCCATCCCGCTCTTAAATTCTCAGGCATAAATATCATCTTTCGCTCGGCCTGTCTACGCTTGTTATAATTACCTGTATCCCACACTCCATTCTGGTTGAGATCTTCTATCATTTCAAGAATATATTTTCCTGGAGACAATCCTTTTTTGGTGAGTTGTACCGCACTGTGATTTTGAATAACAAAGGTATCCCTGATGTGTTCACCTTCCTTTAGAAGCAGCAAATATTGTTTTGTGGAATCCATTCCATCGATGGACATGGTAAGGTCACCATATTGATCCGTTCCGGTGACGACGACAGATTCTGTTATAGTATCATTCGTCCGGCCCCAATAATCTTTGATGGCGCCGGGTAAAAAAGTAAGATTAAATCTTTTTTGTTCGACCCATGGCACACTAATCTCAAATTTCCTTGGGTCAGATTGATCTCTAGTAATTCTAAATGAAATAGTACCTAATGAATCCTGGCGCAAATCAATTTTACTTGTATCAATTGAAATTATCGGTGTCGCGGTCATAAAAGTAGCATTGGCTCCCGGATGAAGACGACCTGAAGAGACCCTGACCGGAGCCGGTTGACTGCTGAGTGGTTTCGTCTGGGAGATACGGATTTGAGTTGAATCACCTGCCATGACAGCATAGCCGGTGTAATTCTTTCCAGGATTATACCAAACGTGCAATGTATCGCCATCCCAAATGGTAAAACTGCTGTCGATAGCCGGTAAAAATGCCGGGAGTGGCCTTGGCTCAGGCGCATCAATAATCACTTTTATCCAGCCGGGGGCTACATTTATAATTTGCTTTATAACTATGCGATTCTCACGTGGAAATATTTTTATTTCAGGGATTTGGATTTCAGGACTTGAGGTATGTATCACTGGTTCATGCCATCCTATAAATTCTCCTTCCTGGTCGTAAAGAAAATTCTGATTATCATCTTTAAGGGCCACCATGACAAAACTGTCTTCCCTGATATTTGTCATACTCCATTTTCCGTCTTTACTTGTTTTAG
>JBDSPM010000348.1:0-4180 GCA_039930325.1 Saprospiraceae bacterium | reverse complement strand
CAATTCTCTATTCGTCATCAGGATCGTTGGAGCATTTACTACAGGAGCATTGACTACTGTGGTCTTAACTAATGGCGCACAATCGCGCAATATATACTGGGTAGGTCAGGCCGCAATGGCGATGGCTGCAGGTACCATCATGAAAGGCACCCTGGTTTCCAGCGCAGGGGCTATTTCCATGGCAGCCAGCTCAAATCTAGAAGGCAGAATGTTCACCAAGACTGGAGCTATATCAATGGGTCCCGGCACACTTACGCTACCTCCCGGAGTTTCCTATGTCAACTGGGGTGTATTATCCACTTTCGTGATTTTTACGTCGGTTGGTGCGATTGCGAATACCCCCCCTTCCTTTATCACTGGAGATGTAGGTACGAATGATGGAGCGATTGCAGGTTTCGAAGGTATTAATGGAAATGTTTATGGCCCAGGTGCTGCACCGAATCCCGTGAATAATACACTTGTCACATTCACTATGTATCAAAATGGAGTGCTCATAGCCAGCTCCAGTAGAACGATGGATATAAATACATCAGTTATCTCCTTGCAGACGATGGCTACGGTTACTACAGGACAGCCAATTGCAATATGGTGGAGAGTTGATACAGGAGTCGTAACGTTGGGCAACAGGATACTATCGCTTGTGAAGGCAAATTAGTAGTGAGTTGTGAGTGGTGAGTTGTGAGATGCGTGAGTCGTCATTGGTCATTGGTCCTTTGTCCATTGTGCTATGCATTTTATTCAAAAATTTAAATAAGACTAAATTCCTATAAACATAGTCATGAACACCGCGCATACATTCCCTTTTATGTCTTTGCATCAGATCCACACTTCACCCGTTGCTAATCCCCAAGGTAAGTTCAGGATCGTACATTTGAGCAGAAAGAAGGCTGAAACCAAACTTGTAATTATCACCAAGTATGAAGTTTTTGCCATTCCTTTTACGGATATATTGTATTGTGAGGCTCAGAATAATTACACGATGGTCTATTGCCGTGAAGGAAAAAAGATTCTTTGCTCAAGGACCTTAAAAAATATTTCAGAAAGTCTGCATGACGGATCTTTTCTCAGGATTCATAAAACCTATTTAGTTAAAGAATCTGAGATTAAATTATTTCAAAAGCAAACGAATGAAATAGTATTGACGGGTCAGATTATTCTACCCGTATCCAGGAGCAGGAGGCAGGAAGTGATCAGTTCTTTTTTAAGGATGAACTAACTGTCAGAGGAGTATTCTGATCTCGAACCCAAAAATGTGATCGACGTGAACAGCGATTATTTTTCCTTCTCATTCAAGGGATACAAAAGCCTCAACGCATTAAACACAGCCTGGTGACTGACGGTAGCATGATTTTCCTGGGGCAGGTAATCAAAATAAACATTCAGATTTTCATTTTCAGATGTTTTTAATTTATCTGCCAGCATATTTGCATCTACTTCCATGACATGTGGAAAATCTCCGGTTACTAATCCTTCTTTTCCCACACCGATATAAACACTTGTCTTCCCGGGAAAGTCCTTTTGTAATATGGCCGATTGCATATTCAACAACGAAGCATTATCCCACCACAGGCTTGGACTGATGATGATGTACGTATTGAACAGCTTGGGTTTTTTGAATACGATTTCAGTTGCAAGAAGTCCGCCCAACGATTCCCCTATGATTGTCTTTGAATCATTCGCTTTGTATTTGTCCTGGATGAAGGGTTGCAGCTCGCTTTCAATAAATTGTATGTATTTATCAGAATGTCCGGTTGTTGGATATTTTTTTCTATCGTTTTCAATAGATGTCGGATACGTAAAGTCTTTCTGTCGGTCTATATTCGCTATTCCAACTACAATAGATTTGGGGACACGGTTGATCCATGGAAAAGCATTGAATTGATACAACCCTACGATATGAATAAAGTCTTCATCTGCTCCTCCATCTAAAAGGTAAACAACCGGGTAGGTCAATGTATCATTTGCATAATAGCCTTCCGGCAGGTAAATATTTAAGATTCTTTGTTCAGACAATATTTTTGAATCGATTTCATCTATGATCCCAAGTATAAATGGCTTGTTGACATAAGGGCCGTTACCTGAAGGATTTTGGCTAAGTAAAATGGTTGCATATAAACTCAGAACACTAAATATTGCTTTTCTCATAGTTTATTTATTCATCATTGGATGGATAGGCCGCACGGCAATAGGCCTTTCAGAATATAAGTGTTACAATCGAATGTGCAAGGCTCTTTAATTCTACAGCCTCCTCTCCAACAAACAAACGGTAATCAACTTCGGTTTTACCGGAGTTCATCACGATGACTACGATCGTACCGTCACTGTTTTTAAACCCGGTCGTCATCAATTGTGCGCGGCTGGATGAGACAGAGATGCGTTTTGCTCCCGGCCGGATATATTTTGAAAAATGACCGATATAATAGTACGAATTCATGTAATGAAGTGTGTTGTCTTTTGTATCTGCATGCACAGGTGCGAAGCAAAAATTACTAACATGATTAGGGCCGCCTTTTTCATCCAGTAATATATTCCAGTCTGTCCAGCCTGAGGCTCCATTATTAAAATCCTGGATCATCGCTGATCCATAATTCTCTCCCCATTGCCATTCTTCGAATGTTTTCCAGCTGAAAGGATAGTTGCATGCTTCTGTAAGCAGCAATGTCTTTTGTGGATACGCTTCTGCTACGCGCATGACATTTTCTGGAATTGGAGCCCCGGTCCAGCTTTCATACCAATGAAATCCTATACCCCAGACATATTTTGACGCTTTTTTATCATCCAGGATTGTAGAGGCTCTTTGATACATCAAATCCCGGTTGTGGTCCCAGGCAATTAGCTTCTTACTGCTCAAGCCATTTTTCTTCAATGTGGGTCCCAGGTAATTTTTGATAAAATCCCGTTCTTCTTCTGCAGTATAAATACAGGACTCCCAGGTTTGTTTGGCCATCGGTTCATTTTGAACAGTAAGTCCCCACACCGGAATGCCCTCTGCTTCATAGGCCTTAATAAACTTAACGTAATAATCAGCCCATGTCTGGTCATATTCCGGAAGTAACTTACCACCATGCAACATTTCCTTATTGTCTTTCATCCAACCTGGAGGGCTCCATGGACTGACGAAGAGATTTAACTTTCCTCCCGCTGCCGTGATCGCTTGCTTAATAAACGGGATCCTGTATTTCTCATCATGAGCCACAGTAAATGATTTCAGCGTTTTATCATTATCATTGACATAGGTATAACTGCTGCTTGAAAAATCACAACTATGAATATTGGTCCGCGCTAATGTATACCCGATACCATTTTTAGTATTAAAATAAGCTGTCAGCAATTTTTCCTGTTGCGCCTTCGATAATTTTGAAAAAGTTTCTGCTGAGGCATCTGTAAGTGCGCCACCTATTCCTAGAAAGGTTTGGAAGGTTTTTGAAGGATCTACGAAAATCGAAGGTTCCGTTTCAAAGGGCTGCCCATGAGGTGCAAACTCTAAGGTTCCTGATTTTGAAAGACGTTGGTTTGTTTTTTGAGCTGTTATAATTACATCAACCTTATGACCTTTCGTGATTTGCGATATATTCTTTTGTGCAAACGAAGCGCATAGAAGGAATCCAAAAATAATTGAGAAGGCATATTTTAACAGACCATTTCGCAATTCTTTTCCTCTGAGCTTTATCTGTTGTACAGCTATTTTCTTTTGTACTTTATGGGAAGGGCTATTCACGTAGCGTAGTTCTGACATAATTCGAATGATCGTTTATAAAAAAATTAACAAGTCGTAAGTCCGGAATCCGGCATCCTTTAATCCGGCATCCAAGAAGAATGACTTGTCCAGTCAACCTATTACTTGATGTATTTCCAGTTTCTGATTTTTCCTTGACTCATCCATTCCACTGCTGATTTCATTCGTTCATTGCGGGTTTCTTCTCTTTTAGCCTCAGTGACCCACAAAACATATTCACGCTGATTTGATGGACTGAATCCATTGAATGTTGCCAACGCTTTTTTATTTTTTTTCAATGCCTCCATAAAATAACCGGGTATCTCCAGGTCTTCTTTCGCTTTTTTAGGACGGGCGGGCAGTTTGATATTATCATCATTCAGTTTTTTAGCTTGTTTGATAAAATCAATAACCACTTTATCAGGAGGCAGATCTTTCAGGCTTGTTATTCGACCCAAATTTCCC
>JBDSPM010000347.1:0-3453 GCA_039930325.1 Saprospiraceae bacterium | reverse complement strand
TCATGTGCCTGCATTTCTTTGCCGGTCATAGTGCCTTTCTGTGCTCTTTGCTGATAGTCATTAAACTCTCTTTCCAAAGCAGCTCCTTTCTCCTGCAGCATGGTTTCAGCATTCTTTTGTTTTGCATCCATAGTCTCCGACTGAGCTCTGAATTCTTTATAATTCAGCAGTATTGTATCACCATTGACATAGGCGACTTTCAGTCCCGATCCGGTGGATGAATTGCTCTGCTGATCTGCCTTATCACTTTTGCTACATGAAATAAATAAAACCAGGCAGCATACTACAGTCAATTGAAGAAGATTTCTCATTGTTTATTATTGTAAGTGTGGGCCAAAGATAATCTTTCAATAGTACCTCAGGGAATGCCAGGGCCAACCACCTCTTTCTGCCTTGCCCGCGCTTTTATCCTGCTCACATACACATAATAAACTCCATACCCAATAAGAACTCCCACTGCCCCTCCAAAAACAACATCCTCCAGGAAATGGGCCATGAGATAGACTCTGGAAATAGATACAGATAATGCACACATCAAACACAAGGCACTCATCCACGTTTTCTTCGTATGTGCAGCGACAAGAGTATACAGTGCCCATGCCGCCATTGAGTGACCTGAAGGAAAGCCATTATTTCCTGACAGCATGGGATAGGTCAATACAGCTAAAGGACCGTCATAAGCTATCCTGCTTAGATAAAGCGACGGCCGCTCATGATGAAAAAGTAATTTCAACGAAAAACTGACTACGAGGACAATTGCTCCTGCAAAAGGAACCGTGATCATCTTTTTCCACGAATAAAACCATAGAAAAATAGCACATGCCATAAACCCCACAGGCTCAGCAAGCCTCGTAGCGTAATAAAAATAGTAATCGGCGTAAGGGATCCTGTAATGCACCAGCCAGATCAAAAATTGTGCTTTCTGTTGTATCAGGCTAAACACGAGTCCGATAATAAAAAATAGGAATGCCCCATATTTGAACAGACCAAACCCTTTCATGCTACAGCTGATTTGGAGCGCTGTATTAATCGTGCAAAAAAAGTTTTCATTCTGTCAAAGTCCATTATTTTAGAATCATTCAAAGCTTTATAGGTCAGGAATGCAGCTATTAAACTCAACAAGATCACCGGAAACCAGGCCGCCAACACAGGATTCATTTTACCGGAATCATTCAATTTCTGCGAGCTGATATTGCTCATGAGAAAAAAGGTGAAAAATAAAATTGAGACTAACAATGGATAACCAAATCCGCCTTTCCTGACAATCGTCCCCATAGGTCCCCCGATCATCAGCATCACAATGCAGGCAACTGCAAGGCTGAATTTCCAGTGAAGCTGATATATATGCTTCCGTCTCGTGAGCTGAAGATTGCCGATAGATCTATCTGTCCTGTCAAAAGTGGATTGCTGCACAATGATGTTGCTCACTAGCCTGCTCTTCATATCCTTTATAAAGGGAGTAGGAAACAAATTCAAAAGAGCGAGTGGTGTGATCGTAGGTATGGAATCTAAAATATGTTTGACTTTTTGATATCGCTCAGAGGGAAATATGCCGTGATCCAATTTGATACCCTCAATAATATATTTTTGCGCGGGATTCCTCGACATGCTGTCCCTTGGTGAATTTAATACAAACCCTTTATGCCGGGCTCTAATGGAATCCTTGAGGAATAAATAATCAACACTGTAATTATTTTTTTCCAATTCAATCTGATCATCAAGCGTATCTATTTCAATGGCTATCTGGCGAGCGCTCTTCATCATCTGATGCGATTTAAACTGATCTTCTTCTGTACGGTCCATATTAAATTCACTTAGATCAAACTTCCTGGTCCACTCCTTAAAATGTGAAATAGTAAATGGAAGTGAATTGGGTTTATCACCGGTTTCAGCCTCTGAATACTGATTGCCATCGAACAGGGTCATCACAAATGCGCCATGGTCTACATACATCTCCCCTTTTTGCGCAGTGACGACGTTTAATTCGCCGCGGTTACGCTGCGAATCATCATAGACCATGATATCCTCAATCGTTTTTTTATCTGAAAGTTTTCTCCCCACGCGAATGGCATAACCTCTGAAATCTTCATTGAACACTCCGGGTTCGATGCTAAGTGTTGGTCTTTGATTGCGGATATCATATAGCCTGGACTGATATTTCAGATTTGCAATCGGGATGATGGTATTCGAGCAATAGAATGAAAACATCGCGATGACGGTCGTAACTGCTATCAGGGGTAATAAAATCCTGGTTAGAGAAATACCAGCAGACTTGAAGCTCGATAATTCAAAGCGTTCAGCCATATTACCCATCACCATAACCGAAGCCAGCAAAACAGAGATGGGCAGGGCAAGCGGAAATAAAGAAATGGATTTATAGAAAAACATTTCCATGATGAGCAGGGCACCCACCCCTTTGCCGATGATATCTTCAATGAACTTCCATAAAAATTGCATGATGAGCACAAAGAGGGCTATGAAGAATGCCATCAGGAAAGGCGGGATAAAACTGCTGACAAGCAACCGGTCTATTTGATACCCGATATCATACCAGCGTTTTTTCATATATATCTAAACGATTTCTTTGCGCCTTTGCGTCTTTGCGCGAAAATATTACTGGGGAGTTTGTAATGTTGGCTAAAGCCAAAAATGATATTTTCTCTTATCCCCGGGATAAATCCCGGGCAATTAAAGTCTTTTTCTTTAGTATGTTGGGTTCGCAAAATATTTTAAAGATTTTAAACACAACTTTCACCCTTACAAGAGTCTATCCATTAAGGATCTTCACGCCCTTGCTTTTTTCCCCAGAAATAATCGCTGAATAAAGCAAATTATTTTCTTCATGCTCCCTGCCATATTTCGATGCCGAAGCCTTAGCGAAGGAATCTGTTCCCTGCTTTTTTCGCAACTAATTGCGCTAATTTTCGCTAATTAGATTCAACTTTTCATGCTGGTTGGTGAGCTGTAGCACGAGGTTGAGGTAAAGTAAGTTGTAAGTCGAACCATACTCTTCACTTTCTTGCCGCAAATTTTCACAGATTAACGCAAATTAAATTCTCTTTTCTCTTTTCTCTTTTCTCTCTTCTCTCTTCTCTCTTTACTTTTCACTTAAAAATCCAACTTCAACGTCAAACTCGGAAGAATCGGAAGCTGATCAACACGCGTATAACGGACCCTGTCAAAATAGAAAATATTTCCCCTGTTATACATGTTCGTCACACTCGCCAGGATTTCAAATTTCAGGTTCTTATGAATCTCAAATTCCTTTTTCAAAGAAATATCAAGACGGTGATAATCCGGCAGATGACCACTATTCCTCTTGTCGCTGTAGATGATACCGAGGTCAGGATTGCCAGTCAATACATCTGAATCGATGCCACCAGAAAGGTTATACTGTCCATAGAATCCCTGCGTCAATGTGAAAGGAAATCCGGCACCATAATTCCAGCGGGC